>NZ_JBXVPZ010000420.1:0-8566 GCF_057961495.1 Streptomyces sp. P5F9
GGCCCTCGGAGGCAGCCGCGCCCCCGGCACCCGCCCCGCCGGACGAACTCCCGCCCGCAGCCGCCGCGGCGCCCGCGGCACCGGCCGCTCCCGCTCCCGCGCCGCCCGCGATGAGTGCGACCGCCTTCGCGTACCCGGCGGCGCCGAACCAGCCGATGACCGCGATCGGGACGACCGCCGGGATACCGCTGGCGACCTCCTCGATCTGCAGCGCGGCCAGCCGGCACTTGGCGCACTCCTCCAGGTGCTTGCGCAGCCCCCGTTCGGCACGCGTGCGAAGCCGGCGGCGGGCGTAGGTGCCGAGCTGGTCGGCGTAGCGCGCGCACTCCTCGTCGTCGGTGAGGGTGGCGCTGACGTGGGCCTGGAGATAGGCCTGCTTGAGCCCCTCGCGGGCCCGACTGGCCAGCACGCGCGTGCCGTTGGCGTCGAGCCCGAAGAGCGTGGCGACCTCGCTCGGCGACTCGTCCTCGACCTCGGTGTGCCACAGCACGGCCTGCCACCGCTCGGGCAGCGACCGGAAGGCCTGCATCGCCATCGACTGCTCGGCCACGTGCATGGCCCGGACGTCGGCGCCCAGATCGATACCCGCTCCGAAGGAGCTAATGGATGCAGTGTCGTCCGACACCTCTGACACCCGCGCGGACTGCGCGGCGAACACCGCGAAGTCGTCGACGAGCTGCTCCCGCTTCGCCGACTTCGTCCAGTTCGCGGCGACGCGCCGGACGGAGGTCAGCAGATAGGCGCGTACGGCGTGCTCGGGCCCGGAACCGCCGCGCACCGCTTGGAGCATGCGGGCGAAGACCTCGGCGGTCAGGTCGTCGGCGGTGTGCCCGTCCCGGCAGCAGGTGCGCGCGTAGCGACGCACGGCGTCCGCGTGGCGCCGGTACAGCTCCTCGTACGCCGTGTCGTCACCGGCGCGCATGCGCTCGATCAGCGAGGCGTCGGCCGCCGGCAGCTCCGACGGCGGCAGCGGCGGCGGCAGGACACTGCCCTCGCGCTGCGGTGGGACGCTGCCCTCGCCGGGATCGCCACCCTGGGGGACACCGCTCGGCCCGCCCTGACTCGGCACCTGTGGTGAGGTCAGCCCACCGGCCTCCGGGTCACCGTCATCCAGTGACTCGTCACGCCCGTCAACACTCATCGCGGAAAGCCCCCGCCGCCTGCCAAGCCAGTCCAACCAGTCCGGAACACCGGGTCAGCCTGCCATATTGGCTTTTGTTCAGGACCCGGTAGGGCAGACCTTCCACTCATCCGTGGGGACTTCCCGCAACGCAGTACTAGCGTTCACCCCTCCGGGGAAGGCTCAACTGTCGCCCCCGGCATGGGAGTTGGTGCAGATGGCCGAAATGCCCTGAACGTTCCCAGGTGCCACGAGGGGCGCGGGCAGCGCGGCACCCACGCCCCACAGTCACCTATTCGAGTCACCCTGCCGACGCGGGCCGGCGAAATCAGCCCGTCCGGCACCTTTCGGCGCAGGCCCGCAACTTCAGCCGGTCCGGCATCTCTCAACGCAGACGGGCATTGCTCAGCCCGTCCGCCAGCTCTTCGGCGCAGGCCCACAAAATCTAGCCCGTCCGGCGTTTGAGGACGAGGCCCCTTCAGGGCCGATGCGGGGGTCTGGGGGCGCAGCCCCCAGAAGACGCCCACACCAACACCGGGCGCCACACCAACGATGGGCGCGCCACCCCGCCCTACCGTCCCTACCGCAGAGTCACCCCGCCGCCCTCACAACGGCCGCGATCGCAACCCCTCCAGCAGGATGTCCAGCAACCGCGCCGACGCCGCCGCCTGCTGCGCCGCGTCCGGCAGCGAGGGCGCCGCCGTGGCGATCACCAGCAGCACATCCGACACCGACACGTCCGCCCGCAACTGCCCCGCAGCCCGCGCACGGTCCACCAGCTGCCCCACGACCTCCAGCAGCGTGGTCGCCCCGGCGTCGTAGTCCCCGGCGCTCAAGGCCCCCGCCGGCTCCTCCGGCACCAGCCGCAGTTCACCCGTGCCCGGCTGAGTCCGCTGCTGCGGCACCCGCGTCTCGTCGAGGAGAGCAGCACCCTCACCCTCATCGGCGACGCCAACCCGCAGCACCTGCGGCGGCAGCAGCCGCCCGGCGCCCGAGGCCACCGACGTCCGCAGGAAGCGCGACAGCGCCGACCACGGCTCGTCCTCCTGGCCGAGCGCCGAACGCGCCTGGTCGGTCAGCCGGGAGGTCTCCTCCTCGGCTATCCGGCGCACCAGGACGTCCTTGCTCGGGAAGCGCCGGTACACCGTGCCGACACCGACCCGCGCGCGTCGCGCCACGTCCTCCATCGGCGCGCCGTATCCCAGCTCGCCGAAGACCTCACGCGCCGCCCGCAGCACGTGCTCCAGATTGCGCTGTGCGTCCACCCGCAACGGCGTCGTCCGCGAACTGTCCCCGCGTCCGTTCCCCGCCGCTCCGACCGCGCCGCCGGATGCGACGGCTGACGCGGATGTCCAATGAGAATCCTGAATATGCATACACGTTCCCCCGGTTAATGACGTCTCCCCCCGGAGACTCCCCGTCATCGGCAGCCGGAGCATCGTGAGACAAGCCCGGTTCGCGAGCCCCGCTCTTCGCGGACTCGCTGAGCACATCCCCCTTCACCCCGTCGACACACGAACATAGTTGAGAGGGGGTCAATTCAGAAGGGGCAGGTTCCGCACGGAGCGCCCCCCGATCGGAGTACGGGTCGCATACGTCCCGATTGCACCCCGGGGCACCACCCCGATCACCCCGACTGACCTGCGAACCTGCCCGCCGCGACAGCAATTCCGGCGCCCGCGCGCGCCCTCCGTCGCCGGTCACACAATTTGTCGAGGCTGTGGACAAACTCCAGCGCCGGGTGCGTCATGGGATGGTGAAGGAACGCGCGCGCATTCTCGTTGTCGGTGGCGGCTACGTCGGGATGTACACAGCCCTGCGCCTTCAGAAGAAGTTGAAACGTGAAATCAAGCGCGGGCAGGTCGAGATCACCGTCGTCAGTCCCGACCCTTACATGACGTATCAGCCGTTTCTCCCCGAGGCCGCCGCCGGTTCGATCTCCCCCCGCCATGTCGTCGTCCCGCTGCGCCGCGTCCTCGACCGGTGCCGGGTCGTCATCGGCGAGGCCACCGCCATCGACCACGGCAAGCGCACCGCGACCCTCAGCACCCTCGCCACCGAGGAAGAGGGCACGGGCACCGAGGAGTTGGCGTACGACGAACTCGTCCTGGCCCCCGGCTCGATCTCGCGCACCCTCCCCATCCCCGGTCTCGCCGAGTACGGCGTCGGTTTCAAGACCGTCGAGGAGGCCATCGGCCTGCGCAACCACGTCATCGAGCAGATGGACATCGCCTCCTCCACCCGCGACCCCGCGATCCGCGACGCGGCCCTGACCTTCGTCTTCGTAGGAGGCGGTTACGCCGGCGTCGAGGCGCTCGGCGAGCTGGAGGACATGGCCCGCTACGCCGTGCGCTACTACCACAACGTCGACGCCGACGACCTGAAGTGGATCCTCGTAGAAGCCTCGAACCGCATCCTCCCGGAGGTCGGCGAGGAGATGGGCACCTACACGATCACCCAGCTGCGCCGCCGTAACATCCAGGTCCTCCTGGAGACCCGCCTCGAATCCTGCGCCGACCGCGTCGCGGTCCTCAGCGACGGCCAGCGCTTCCCGACCCGCACGCTCGTGTGGACGGCCGGCGTGAAACCCCACCCCGTCCTCGCCGCCACCGACCTCCCGCTCAACAACCACGGCCGCCTCAAGTGCACCGCACAGCTGACGATCGAGGGCGCCACGCACGCGTGGGCAGCGGGAGACGCGGCAGCCGTCCCCGACGTCACCGCGTCCGAACCCGGCACCGAGACCGCCCCCAACGCCCAGCACGCCGTACGCCAGGCCAAAATCCTCGGCGACAACATCGCGCACTCCCTGCGCGACGAGCCCCTTGAGACGTACGCCCACAAGTACGTCGGCTCGGTCGCCTCCCTGGGACTGCACAAAGGCGTCGCGCAGGTCTACGGACGGAAGCTGAAGGGCTACCCTGCCTGGTTCATGCACCGCGTCTACCACCTGAGCAGGGTCCCCACCTTCAACCGCAAGGCCCGTGTGCTCGCCGAATGGACCCTGGCGGGGCTCTTCAAACGGGAGATCGTCTCCCTCGGATCACTCGAACATCCCCGAGCGGAGTTCGAACTCGCGGCCGGTGGAAAGCCTCCACACGACCCGAAGGGGTCGAACTGACCGGACCGAGGAACTCCACCGGCCGCCGAGGCGTCTGACGAATGTCGGCCCGGTCGGTCACACTGCCAGACTGGTCCACGACTTCGGGCGGGCCCACGCTCGCCCTTCTCACCCAAGAGGCTTTCCCCACTGTGCTGCATCTCCCGGGGGCAACCCCCGGACCCCCGGCAGGGTCCGGAGCGGGCCGACGACACCTGACACGAGGCAAGGATTCGTGAACTTCACGCGCTGGAGCGCCCGGCTCCCCGGAACGCAGCGCCGCGCCGCAGCGCGGACCGACCACACGGTCACCCCGGACCGGCGGGGAGAAGGCTCCGTGCCCGCGGCCCGCGCCGAGCAGCTCACCGACGAGCCGCCGCCGGTCCCCGCCGTAGACGACCTGCCCGTCCGCGAGGTCCTCGACCGCGTCCCGGCCCTCGTCGCCCTGGTGCACGGCCCCGACCAGCGCATCGCGTACGTCAACGACGCCTACGCGGCCGCCTTCGGCACCCGCCCCCTGGGCGCACCGGCCCGCGAGGCCCTCCCCGAGCTGGACGAACTCGGCCTGCTCCCGCTCCTCGACCAGGTCCTGCGCAGCGGCAAACCCCGCACCCTCAAGTCCCGCAAGGCACCCGGCGGCCGCTCGTACACGTTCACGTGCACCCCGGTCGCGGTGAGCGCCGACAGCGCCGAGGGCGGCGTCCTGATCTTCGCCACCGACGTCACCGACCACGCCGAGGCCGCCGAACGCCTCCGCGCCAGCGAACGCCGCCAGCGCGAGACAGCCGTAACGCTCCAGCGCTCCCTGCTCCCCCAGGAGCTGGAAGAGCCCGACGACCTGCGCATCGCCGCCACCTACCAGCCCGGCGGCACCGAGGCGGCGGTCGGCGGCGACTGGTACGACGTGATCACCCTCGGCGGCGGCCGCACCGCCCTGGTCATCGGCGACGTCATGGGCCGAGGCGTCCGCGCGGCAGCGGTCATGGGCCAACTCCGCACCGCCGTCCGCGCGTACGCCCGCCTCGACCTGCCCCCGCACGAGGTCCTCCAGCTCCTGGACGGCCTCGCCACGGAGATCGACGCGAACCAGATCGCCACCTGCGTGTACGCCATCTTCGACCCGAACGAGGGCCGCCTGGTCTACGCCTCGGCCGGCCACCTCCCGATCCTCGTCCGCGACGAGACGGGCGCGGTCCAACGCGCCGACGAACCCACGGGCCCCCCGCTCGGCACCGGCGGCTGGATCCACTCCTCGGGCTCGATCCCCCTCAGCCCCGGCTCTACGGCGGTCCTCTACACGGACGGCCTGGTGGAACGCCGGGACGAGGACCTCGACGTGGGCATCGCCTCCCTGGAGCGCGCCCTGGCCGGCGCCACCGGCACCCCCCAGGTGGTCTGCGACCGCCTGGTCCGCGCGCTCGGCGTCACCGCGGACCACGACGACGACGTCGCTGTCCTGGTCCTCCAGCACCCGGCCCGCACCGGCCATGACGGCGACCTCTTCCGCAACGCGGCCCTGGAACTGCTCGGCGGAGTGGAAGCGGCCCCACGCGCGCGTGCGTTCGCCTCCGGAGTCCTCACCAGCTGGCGCTTCCCCACCGAGCTGCACGACCTGGGCGTCCTGGCGGCAAGCGAGTTGGTCGCCAACAGCCTCCAGCACGGCACTCCACCCATGCGCCTACGCCTGCGCCGCACGGACCGCCGCCTCATCGTGGAGGTCACGGACGGCGACGACCACCTCCCGCGCCGCCGCCGCGCGGAACCGGCCGACGAGTCGGGCAGAGGCATCGCGATCGTGGCGACCATCGCCTCGAACTGGGGCTCCCGCCGCACCCCCGGCGGAGGCAAGGCCGTCTGGTGCGAGTTCGTACTCCCCAAGACGGCCCCGGCCTGACCTACGCCTCGACCCCCACAGGCTCGACACTCCCGCGAGCCACGACCAGACTCCCCTTCGCCCGCCAGGGCTGATCCTGCACAGCGGTCAACTGCCGCCCCAGCCGCACGGCAAGCAGGCTGATCCCCAGCGAGAACAAGAAGAACGTCACGACATACGGCCCCGGCAGCGAAGCCCCGAGCGGCCCGCCCACCGCGGGCCCCACAGCCAGCGCGAGCTGCTTCACCAGGGCGAAGGCCGAGTTGTACTGCCCGGCCATCCCCTCCGGCGCCAGATCGGCGACCAGCGGAGCGACGGTCGGCGACAACATCGCCTCCCCGAGCCCGAACAGCGCGTACGTCGACACGAAGGCAGCCGTAGCCATCTCCTGACTCCCGTGCCCGAGCCCCGCGAACCCGGCCGTCACCCACGCCAAGGCCCAGATCATTCCTACGGCCGCGATCACGCGCGAACGCCGACGCCGCTCGACGAACTTCAGCACCGCGAACTGCGCGACGACGATCATCGCGGTGTTCGCGGCCAGCGCCGTCCCGAGCGCGGACGTGGAGATCCCGGCGGCCTCGACACCGTAGGCACTCAGCCCCGACTCGAACTGCCCGTAACAGGCGAAGAACAGCACGAAGCCGAGCACGCTCAGCTGCACCATGGCCCGGTTGCCGAGGAGCTGCTTCCAGGCGCCCTTGGCCGACCGCGAAGGTGCGTCACCGATCGCGGGCGAGTGCGGCATCCGCACGGTCGCCATCACACCGGCGAGCACCAGGAACATCGCCGACTCGATCCCGAAGAGCAGCGTGAACGAGGACGCGCTGGTCGTGTCGACCAGGTGACCGCCGATGAGCCCGCCGACACCGAGCCCGAGGTTCTGCAGAAAGAACTGCATGGCAAAGGCACGCGAGCGCGTGTCCGCCGTAGAACAGTCCACGATCATCGTGGCGAGCGCCGGCTGCATCACGGCCTGCCCGGCCCCGAGCGCCGCAGCCGACAGCAACACAGCGGTCGCACTCCCCGCCAGGCCCAGACTCATCGACCCTACGGCGGCCAGAACCAGGGCGACGAGGAGAACCGGTCGGGGACCGCGCCGGACGATGGCCCGTCCGGCGAACGGCAGCACGATCAGCGCGGCCACGGCGAAGACGGCGAGTACGAGACCCGCCGTCATGGCTCCCAGTCCCCGCACCTGCGCCACATAGACGTACAGGTAGGGGACGGTGAAGCCGAGCCCGAACGCGCTGAGTGCGTTTCCCACGTGGATCCGGCGCATCGCTGCGCCCATCGCCCTGGTCACGTTCACCTCAATCATGTGAGTTGGTCAGTCTCGGCACTACTTAGAGCCGAAGACTTCGAAGCTAAAGTTAGAAGCTAAACAGTACACCCAGAAGGACTTCAACGCCAAGCACGCCCGTGCCATACTGACGCCCATGGGCGACACCCCCAGCACCCTCGGCGAACCGACACTCGATGAGCAGATCGCCGCCTACCAGCGCGAGTTCCACGACCTCGACCCCCAGGTCGAGAAGATCGTCTCGGCCCTGGGCCGCCTGAACCGCCGCATGAACGTCGCGTACGGCCGCCAGACCGCGAACCTCGGCCTCAGCAACGCCGAGTGGGAGGTCCTCAAGGCGCTCGTCCTCTCCGGCGCCCCCTACCGGATGGGCCCGAGCGACCTCGCCAAGCGCCTCGGCCTCACGCCGGCCGCGATGACCCACCGGATCGACCGCATGGTCGCGGAGGGGCTGGTCACCAGGGAGCGGGACGAGTCCAACCGCGTCCGCGTGATCGTGGAGCTGACGCCCGAGGGCCGCGGCAAGTGGCTGGAGGCGATGCGGATGGCGACGGTCTTCGAGGGCGAGCTGCTCCAGGACCTGTCCCAGGAGGAGCGCACCGCCCTTGGTGAGGTCCTGACCCGCCTGCTGCGCAGGGTGGAGCACGCCCAGCCGGACGCCGGCGGCCGTCTCAGCGACCTCGACTGACCCCGGCTGGCCCCGACTGGCCTCGGTCGATCGCTCGGCGGATCTCGCCATAAAAGATCTTGACAGAGGGTGCTTGACACGCCCCTGCTCGATCCGTAAAGTTCTTCGGGTTGCCGCCGAGCCGTAACGGTTCTCCGGCAGCACCTCCGCCGCGACAGCGGCAACCCAAACCAACCGCACGATCTCCCAACGGGATTGATTTCGGCGTGCCCGAATTCAATTCGATTTGGGCACGGCTGTTGTTCGATCAGGTCACTGAGCCTCGATTGGAACTCCGCCGGGGGAATCGGCTAAGGTTTGAGACGTCAGAACGGCCCAAGGGCCGGGAAGGCAAGCCCCGCTGACTGGGAGTCAGGCCCGAAAGGATCTGATAGAGTCGGAACCGCCGGAAAGGGAAACGCGGAAGCGGAAACCTGGAAAGCACCGAGGAAATCGGGACCGGAAACGGTCTGATAGAGTCGGAAACGCAAGACCGAAGGGAA
>NZ_JBXVPZ010000421.1:0-8531 GCF_057961495.1 Streptomyces sp. P5F9
GACCCCGCCTACCTCATCTACACCTCCGGCTCCACCGGCCGCCCCAAGGGCGTCGTCGTCACCCACCGCGCCATCGGCAACCGACTGGCCTGGATGCAGGGCGAGTACCAACTCTCCGCCGACGACCGGGTGTTGCAGAAGACGCCGTCCAGCTTCGACGTGAGCGTGTGGGAGTTCTTCTGGGCGCTGTGCGAGGGCGCCGCCGTCGTCCTCGCCGCCCCCGACGGACACCGCGACCCCGCCTATCTGTCCCGCCTGATCCGGTCCGAGGGCATCACGACGATGCACTTCGTGCCGTCGATGCTGGAAGCCTTCCTCGCCTCCGGCGAGGTCACCGCCGACCCCGCCTGGGCGGGCAGCCTGCGCCGCGTGTTCAGCAGCGGCGAGGCCCTGTCGGGGTCCGCCGCCCACCGCTGGCACGAACTGACCGGCGTCCCGCTGCACAACCTCTACGGCCCCACCGAGGCTGCCGTGGACGTGAGTCACCACGCCTACGACGGCTCGCCCGACACCACGGTGCCGATCGGCCGACCCGTGTGGAACACCGGCCTGCGCGTGCTCGATTCGTGCCTGCGCCCGGTGCCGGCCGGCGTCCCCGGTGAGCTGTACCTCACCGGCGTCCAGCTGGCCCGCGGCTACCACCGACGCCCGGCGCTCACCGCCGACCGCTTCGTCGCCGACCCGTACGCCACCGAACCCGGCGCCCGCATGTACCGCACCGGCGACCTGGTATGCCGGCGCCCCGACGGCACGATCGACTACCTCGGCCGCACCGACCGCCAGATCAAACTCCGCGGCAACCGGATCGAACTCGGCGAGATCGAGGCCGAGTTGACACGAGTGCGGGGTGTGGCACGGGGCGCGGTGGTCATCCGCGACCAGCGGCTCGTCGCCTACGCGGTGCCGGTATCCGGAGCCTCGCTCGACCCCGCCGACCTGCGCGCCGCCCTCGCGGACGCGCTGCCCGCGCCCCTGGTCCCGGAGGCGTACGTCGTCCTCGACGACCTCCCGCTCACCCCGAGCGGCAAGCTGGACCAGGCCGCGCTGCCCGCCCCCGAGGCCGAACGCGCCGAACGCCGTTCGCCCGCAGGGCCGTTGGAGCGGCAGCTCACGGAGATCTTCGCGGCCGTCCTCGGTATCGGGGACGCGGGTCCCGACGACGACTTCTTCCGCCTCGGCGGCGACAGCATCAGCTCCATCGGCGTCGCCAGCCGGGCCCGCGCGGCCGGTCTGGACCTGAGCCCGCGTGACGTGTTCACCCACCGCACCCCGGCCGCCCTCGCGGCGGCGGCCACCACCACAACGGTCCACCTTGCGGCCCCCGTTGAAACGTTCACCCTCACACCCGCCGAACGCGCCCGCGTCCACGCCGTGGCCTCTCCGGAGACCGTCGTCGACGTCTGGCCGCTGGCCCCCCTCCAGGAGGGCCTGTTCTTCCACTCGGCGTACGACGAGGGCGCGTTGGACGTCTACACCGTCCACGAGACCTTCGACTTCGCGACCCGCCTCGACACCACCCGGCTGCGCGCAGCCGTGCGCACCCTCCTCGACCGCAACCCCGGCCTGCGCGCGGGCTTCACCAGCGACGGCCTCGACCAGCCGGTGCAGTTCATCGTCGAGGACCCGGACATCCCCCTCGAAGAGGTCGACCTCTCCCTCCTGCCCGCAGCCGAACAGGACGTCCTCCTCCGGGAGTTGACGGACGCCGAACGCAACCGCCGCTTCGACCTCTCCGCACCCCCGCTCTTCCGCCTGCTCCTGCTCCGCCTCGGCGCGGAACGCGGCGACCGCCTCGTCATCGGCCGCCACCTGATCCTCTGGGACGGCTGGTCGGCCTGGCTGTTCCTCGACGAACTGTTCGCGCTCTACGAGACGGGGGGCAATGCCAACAGCCTCCCCGCACCCGGCAGTTACCGTGACTACCTGACCTGGCTTGAGGAGCAGGACGACTCGGTCGCCACTGCCGCCTGGCGCACCGCGCTCGCCGGTCTCGACGAGCCGACGCTGCTCGCACCCACTGCCGCCGACGGTCTCGAACCCGTCATCCCCGACCAGCTCGACGTACGTCTGCCCGCCGAACTGAGTGACCGGCTGCGCGAGTTGGCCCCGGCCCACGGCCTGACCCTCAACACCCTCCTCAACGCGGCCTGGGGACTCACCCTCGCCTCCGCGACCGGCCGCGCCGACGTCGTGTTCGGTACGACCGTCGCCGGCCGGCCGAGCGAGGTCCCGGACGTCGGCAACATCATCGGCCTGTTCCTCAACACGGTCCCGACCCGCATCGCCCTCGACCCCGCCGAGCCGGTCCTCGACCTGCTCCGCCGCATCCAGGGCGAACGCCTCGACCTCATGCCGTACGAGCACTTGAGCCTCGGCGTGCTCCAGGCCGAGACCGGCCACCGCAAGCTCTTCGACACGCTGTTCGTGCTCCGCAACAACGACACCGAGGAGCGGCTGGCCGACCTGAAGACCCGGCACGGCGCCACGGCCGTCGCCAACGTCGACGCCACGCACTACCCGGCCAACCTCGTCATCACCCCGGGCCGCGAGATCGCCGTCACCCTCACCCACCGCCCCGACCTCGTCCCGACTGACCGCGCCCAGGCCCTCCTCGACCGTTTCGCGCTCCTCGTCGACCGCCTCACCGCCGACCTCACGGCACCGGTCGGCTCCCTCGACCCGCTCCTGCCCGCCGAACACGAGGCGCTATGGCGGGAGTCGGCCGCCAGCCGTGTCCCGGACCCCGAGGACACCATCGCCGACCTGCTGGCCGCGCAGGCGGAACGCACCCCGGACGAGCGGGCCCTCGTCTTCGGCGAGCGCGGCATGACGTACGCCGAACTCGACGCCGCCGTCAACCGGTTGGCCCGCCTGCTGATCGACCGGGGCGCGGGCCCCGAGAAGGTCGTCGCCCTCGCCCTGCCGCGCTCCCTCGACATGGTGGTCGCTCTCTTCGCGGTCCTGCGCACCGGAGCGGCTTACCTGCCCCTGGAGTTGGACCATCCGGCCGACCGCCTCTCCCTGATGCTGGCCGACGCCCGCCCGCTCCTGCTGCTCAGCACCACGGCCGTATCGGCCACGCTGGACGGCGAGATGACACGCGTCCTGCTCGACGACCCCGAGATCAAGGGGGAGTTGTCGCGTCAGTCGGATGCTCCGGTCCGCCTCCGCTTCAGCCTCGAACACCCCGCCTACGTCATCTACACGTCCGGCTCCACCGGCCGCCCCAAGGGCGTCGTCACCCCCTACCGGGGCCTGACGAACATGCAGTTGAACCACCAGAAGGAGATCTTCGAGCCCGCCATCGCCTCGGCCGGCGGGCGCCGCCTGCGCATCGCGCACACCGTGTCCTTCGCCTTCGACATGTCGTGGGAGGAGCTGCTCTGGCTGGTCGAGGGCCACGAAGTGCACGTCTGCGACGAGGAGTTGAGGCGTGACGCCGAGGCGCTGGTCGCCTACTGCGAACGCCACCGCGTCGACGTCGTCAACGTCACGCCCACGTATGCGCGGCTGTTGATCGAGCAGGGCCTGCTGGAAGGCCACGTCCCGCCACTCGTACTCCTCGGCGGTGAGGCAGTCCCGGAGACGGTGTGGACCGCACTGCGCGACACCGAGGGCACGTACGGCTACAACCTCTACGGGCCGACCGAGTACACCATCAACACCCTCGGCGGCGGCACCCTCGACAGCGACGCCCCCACCGTCGGCAAGCCCATCCGGGGCACCCGCGCCCACATCCTCGACGCCTGGCTGCGCCCGGTGCCCGACGGCGTCCCCGGCGAGCTGTACATCGCCGGAATCGGCCTGGCCCGCGGCTACTTGGACCGGCCCGCGCTGACCGCCGAACGCTTCGTCGCCGACCCCTTCGGCGAACCCGGCGAACGCATGTACCGCACCGGCGACCTGGTGCGCCGCAACCCGGACGGCAACCTCGACTTCCTCGGCCGCACCGACGACCAGGTCAAGATCCGCGGCTACCGCATCGAACCCGGCGAGATCGAAACCGCCCTCAGCCGGCACCCGTTGGTCGCCCAGGCCGCCGTCGTCGTCCGCGACGAACGCCTCGTCGGCTACGTCGTCCCCTCCGGCGCCGACTCGGCCGAACGTACCGCCGCCGAGGCCGCGCAGGTGGGGGAGTGGCAGGAGATCTACTCCGACGAGTACGAGGAGATCGGCACCGCCGTCTTCACCGAGCAGTACGACGGCTGGGACAGCTCCTACGACGGACAGCCCATCCCCTTCGAGGAGATGCACGAGTGGCGCGAGGCCACCCTCGCCCGCATCGGCGCGCTCAAGCCCCGCCGCATCCTCGAAATCGGCGTCGGATCAGGCCTGTTGCTGTCCCGGCTCGCCCCCGACGCGGAGGCGTACTGGGCAACCGACTTCGCCGCGCCCGTCATTCGCAAGATCGGCGAGGAAGTACGGCGCGACCCGGCCCTCGCCTCCAAGGTCGAACTGCGCTGCCGCCCGGCCGAGGACCTGAGCGGTCTGCCGTTCGCCTACTTCGACACGATCGTCATCAACTCCGTCATCCAGTACTTCCCGAGCATCGACCACCTGACCGCCGTGCTGCACGGCGCCATGGAGCTACTCGCGCCCGGCGGCGCCCTGTTCGTCGGCGACGTACGCAACCTGCGCCTCGCCGGCACCTTCCACACCGAGATCCAGCGCACCCGGGGCACCACCGAGGCGGACCTGGAGCGGGCGGTGGAACGCGGCCTGCGCCTGGAGAAGGAACTCCTCGTCGACCCCGACTACTTCACCACCCTCGGCTACGGCGTCGACCTGCGCACCAAGCGCGCCCACCACCACAACGAACTGTCCCGCCACCGCTACGACGTCGTCCTCTACGCAGACGAGCCGGACGTACGCCTGGACAACACTCCGTCCGTCGACTGGGCCACCGGCAACACCATCGGCGAACTCCTGCGCGGCGACTGGTCGTCGGCCGAGGCCATCGGTCAACTCCTGGACGGCAACTGGTCCGCGACCGGCGCCACCACCGAACGCCCGCGCGGCGAACGCCCCGAGGCGCTCCGCCTCACCGGCATCCCCGACGGCCGTACGACGGAGGCCGGTGTCGACCCCGAGCACCTGCACGAACTCGGTACGGCGGCCGGATACCGGGTGCTGACGACCTGGTCGGAGCAGGAGGGCACGTACGACGCCGTCTTCCTGAAGTCCGCCGAACCGCGCCTGACCGGCGGGCTGTTCAGGCCCGGCGGCGGTACGCACCCCTACGCCAACGACCCCACCGCCGCCCGCGAGGCGAGCGCGCTGGTGCGCCGGCTGCGCGAGGACCTGGGCCGTGAACTGCCCGACTACATGGTCCCGTCGGCCTTCGTCACCGTCGACGGCCTGCCCATGAACGCCAACGGCAAGCTCGACGTCCGCGCCCTGCCCGACGCCGAACCCGCCGTCGCCCTCGGCGGCGGACGCGGCCCGCGCACCCCGCAGGAAGAGGTGCTCTGCCGCCTGTTCGCCGAGGTGCTGGGCCTGCCCGAGGTCGGCGCCGAGGACAACTTCTTCGACCTGGGCGGCCATTCACTCCTCGCCACCCGCCTGGTCAGCCGCGCCCGCGCCGAACTGGGCGCCGAACTCGCCATCCGCGACCTCTTCGAGGCGCCCACACCCGCCCTCCTCGCGGGCCGTGCGGACACGGCGAGCCCGGCCCGCCCGGCGGTGACCCCGGTCGCCGACCGGCCCGCCCGCATCCCGCTGTCGGCCGCTCAGCGACGGCTGTTGCTCGTCGAGGAGATCACCGGCAGCGGTGTCGCCTACAACTTCCCGCTGGTCTTCCGGCTGCGCGGCGCCCTCGACACGGATGCGCTGTCTGCCGCCCTGCGGGATGTCGCCGGACGCCACGAGGCCTTGCGGACGGTCTTCCCGACACACGAGGGCGAGCCTTATCAGCGAGTCGTTCCGGTCGAAGAGGTGGCCGTGGCCTTCACGGTCGTCGACTGCGCGGAGGACGAACTGCCCGCGCTGATCGAGTCCGCCCAGCGCCGTCCCTTCGACCTGACCACCGAACTCCCGTTGCGCTGCGAGGTGTTCAGGCTCGGCCCGGACGAGCACGTGGTGGCCGTCGTCCTGCACCACATCACCACCGACGAGTGGTCCGACCGCCCCTTCCTCGCCGACCTCGACACCGCCTACGCGGCCCGCCGCGAGGGACGGGCGCCCGAGTGGGCGCCGCTGCCGGTGCAGTACGCCGACTACACCCTCTGGCAGGACGACCTGCTCGCTCGCACAGGCGAGGCCCAACTCGCCCACTGGGCCGATGCCTTGCGCGGCCTGCCCGACGAACTCGCCCTCCCCGCCGACCGACCGCGCCCCGCCGAACCGACCGGCCACGGCCGCAAGGTCCGCCTGGAACTGCCCACTGCCACCGGCCATGCCCTGCGCGACCTCTCGGGCGCGACCGGCACCAGCATGTTCATGCTGTTCCAGGCGGCCACCGCCGCGCTCCTGAACCGGCTCGGCGCGGGCGACGACATCCCGCTCGGCGCACCCATCGCGGGCCGGACTGACGAGGCGCTAGCCGACCTGGTGGGCTTCTTCGTGAACACGCTGGTGCTGCGTACCGACGTGTCCGGCGACGAGCTGACCTTCCGCGAACTCCTGGGCCGGGTAAGGGAGTCGTCCCTAGCCGCCTTCGAGTGCCAGGACCTGCCCTTCGACCGGGTCGTCGAGGCCCTCAACCCGCCCCGCGTGGCCGGCCGCAACCCGCTCTTCCAGGTCATGCTCGGCTACCACCACCGCCCCGACGGCGACCCGGACGTGCTCGGCCTCGTCACCGAGTGGTTCGACATGGACACCGGCATGGCCAAGTTCGACCTGCACTTCACCTTCGTCGACGAGACGGGCGGCGACCGGGTGGTCCTGCTCCTGGAGTACGCGACCGACCTCTTCGATCACGGCACCGCAGAGCGAATCGCCGGTCGCATGGCACGCCTGTTGGACCAAGCGGCGGCCCAACCTGACCGCGCTGTAAGGGACGTCGACCTCCTGGCGGACGCCGAACGCGCGCTGGTCCTGAGGGAGTGGAACGCCACCGAGCACGTCGTCCCGGCCACCACCCTCCCGGAACTCTTCCGCGCCCAGGCCGCCCGCACCCCTGACGCCACGGCCCTCGTCTTCGAGGGACAGCAGCTGACGTACGCGGAGCTGGACGCCCAAGTCGAGCGCACGGCAAGGGTGTTGGCAGCACTCGGTGCGGGCCCCGAGCGGACCGTGGCCGTGGCGCTCCCGCGCTCACTCGAACTCGTCGTCGCGCTCCTCGCCGTACACCGAGCCGGAGCCGCCTACCTCCCGCTCGACCCCGACTACCCGGAGGACCGACTCGCCCTGATGGTCGAGGACGCCCGCCCGGTGTATGTCATGCGCGACACGCTGCCGACCGGTGCCGAGGGCCAACTCCCCACGTCCTACGACCCGTCGAGCCCCGCGTACGTCATCTACACGTCCGGTTCCACAGGCCGCCCCAAGGGCGTGGTCGTCCCGCACGAGGGCATCGTCAACCGGCTGCTCTGGATGCAGGACGCGTATGGCCTGACGGCAGCCGACCGGGTGCTCCAGAAGACGCCGTCCAGCTTCGACGTGTCGGTGTGGGAATTCTTCTGGCCGCTGATCACCGGTGCCACGCTGGTCGTCGCCCGCCCCGAAGGCCACCGCGACCCGGTCTACTTGGCTGGGCTGATCCGCGAACAGGACGTCACCACCGTCCACTTCGTGCCCTCCATGCTCCAACTCTTCCTGGAGGAACCGGCCGCGGCCGACTGCACCGGCCTGCGCCGAGTGATGTGCAGCGGCGAGGCCCTGCCCGTCGCCCTCACCCACCGCTTCCACGACATCCTGACCACCGCCGAACTCCACAACCTCTACGGCCCGACCGAGGCCTCGGTCGACGTGACGGCCGTGGAGATCGGACCCGACGCGACGAGCGTCCCGATCGGCCGCCCGGTGTGGAACACCCGCACCTACGTCCTCGACGCCGGCCTGCGCCCCGTCCCGCCCAGTGTCCCGGGCGAGTTGTACCTCGCGGGCATCCAGCTCGCGCGCGGCTACCTCGCCCGGCCCGGCCTGACCGCCGAGCGGTTCGTCGCCGACCCGTACGGCGCCCCCGGCACCCGCATGTACCGCACCGGCGACCTGGCCCGCTGGAACGCCGACGGCACGATCGAGTACCTGGGCCGCACCGACGACCAGGTGAAGGTACGCGGCTTCCGCGTCGAACCCGGCGAGATCGAGGGCGTGTTGACCTCGCACCCGACCGTCGCGCACGCCGTGGTCGTGGTCCGGGAGCAGAGTCTGGTGGCGTACGTGGTCCCGGCCGGGGACGGCGGACTGGTGAGCGCGGAGGCAACCCGCGCCCGCGCAGCCGCCGGTCCGCGGGACGCGACGGCGATTCGCGCCGGTGCGGCGGGCGGGCCCGCGGACGTGACCGCGCCCCGCGCCCGCACGGCCTCAGCCGGGTCGCTCGACGTGACGGCGCTCCGCGCCCACACCGCCACCGCCCTCCCCGCCCACAT
>NZ_JBXVPZ010000422.1:0-8525 GCF_057961495.1 Streptomyces sp. P5F9
GCCCCGGATCGCCTTCGCCGGCGCCCGCCATCTCGTCCTCGCGGCGGCGACGCGCGCCCGACTCGCGGACCTCGCCTACGACTTCGCCCGCCTCGAAGCCCTGATGCACCAACTCGACCTGACCACCGTCCAGTTGGTGTGGCGGGAGTCGGACACCGTCTTCCACGTCCGTGACCCGTTCCCCGTCGGCGGCGTCGTCGAGGACCCGGCGACCGGTGCCGCGGCGGCCGCGTTCGGTGCGTACGCGCGCGAACTCGGCCTGGTCCCCGAGGACTCCGTCCTCACCCTGCACCAGGGCGAGGACCTCGGCCGCCCCGGCGAACTCACGGTGACGCTGCGCGCGAGCGACCCGCGGGTCCGCGTCGGCGGCGCGGGAACACGGATCGGCTGAAGCGCCGGGCGCGCACGAGACTCCCGTGCCGGTTGTCCAGCCAGTCCATGCCGGCGTATTGCGACGATCCGCGACATGTCAGTGGGCCATGGCACGATCCCGGGCATGACATCGATCGACGAGCCCCTCCTCCTTGAGACGGCCGCCGAACACGGCGTACCCGCCCCCGTCGTACGGGAGTTGATGGCCCGGGCGCGGCCGTGCCTCTACCTGGTGTCCTACGGCGAGGTGCCCGAGTCGCGTCGGGAGGACGCCCGCCCCGCCGCGCGGACGGGTGGGCTTCCCGCGCTGCCGGACGGGGTGAACTGGCCTGACGGGAAAGAGCCGTTGGTGCTGAGTGTCGACTGTGCCGCCCTGCCGCAGGGCGTCCTGGACATCGAACTGCCCGCCGATGGGCACCTGTTGTTCTTCACCGAGATCGAGTACCCGCCGGAGTCGTCCGCGGTGCTCCACATACCTGCCGGGGTACGCACCGCGGAGCGCCCCGCGTCGTACGAACTCGACGGTGAGGCCGGGGAGATCAGGGTCTATGAACCACGCACCCTGTATGCCGTGCCCGGCCTGACCTTCGACGGCGAGGGGGAAGGGGGTCCGCAGACCAGCGCGTTCCTCGACGGCGACGGAAACGGCGACGGCGATGTCGACCAGGAAGCGCTCGACAGTTTCGAGGAGGCCGTCGGCGACCTCGCCTTCGGCGGGCGTCGACCCGGCGTGTGTGTGCGGATCGGCGGGTTCTCCGACCCGTGGGACATGGCACCGGACACGGGTGAACTCGTGCTGCTCGCGCAGCTGGCCGGGCAGGCGATCGACTACGACGTGTTCACCATGAACCTGATCGTGGGCACCCGGGAGGGCATCGCCGCCCGGGAGTACGCGGGCCTCCAGTACGAGCAGCAGTGCTGATCCCGGGTCACTCCTGGATGGAGGCCATGCCGATCGATGTGTAGCGGTCTCCCGCCGCGGCTCCGACCGGGATCGCGGCGCCGAGGGCGGCGACGGTCTCGGGGGTGAGTTCGACGGCGCCGGCGGCGACGTTCTGTTCGAGCCAGGTGCGCCGCTTCGTTCCCGGGAGGGCGGTGACTCCGTCCTGGGCGAGCACCCAGGCCAGCGCGAGTTGACCGGCCGTCACACCGAGGGTCTCCGCCGTCGCGACGATCCGGTCGAGGAGGGACAGGTTCTGTGCGAGGTTCGCGTCGGCGAAGCGCGGTGCCGTACGACGGAAGTCCTCGGGCGGCAGGTCGCGTACCGATCGCACGGCCCCGGTGAGGAAGCCGCGGCCGAGCGGCGCGTACGCGATGAAGCCGATGCCCAGCTCACGGACCGTGTCGAGCACACCGTTGACCTCGACGGTGCGGGTGAACAACGAGTACTCGGTCTGCACCGCCGACAGCGGGGCGACCGCGTGCGCCGCCCTGATGCTCGCCGGGGACGCCTCGCTGATGCCGAGGTACCGCAGCTTTCCCTCCGTCACCAGCTCTGCCAGGGCGCCGAAGCTCTCCTCGACGGGCACATCCGGGTCGACCCGGTGCAGATGGAAGAGGTCGATGCGGTCCGTGCCCAGCCGGCGCAGTGAGCCTTCCACGCAGGCCCGCAGGTACGCGGGGCGTCCGTTGGGGCCGCCCACGATCTTTCCGGCGCCGTCGAGCGTGACGCCGCCGCCCTTCGTCGCCACGATCAGTTCGTCACGGCGGGCTTGCGGAGCCGACGCCAGCGCGCGGCCCAGCAACTCCTCGCCGGTGAACGGGCCGTACATGTCCGCGGTGTCGAACATCGTCACGCCCAGCTCGACCGCGCGGTGCACGGTCCTGATCGCCTCGGTCTCGTCCGGGGTGCCGTACATCGCGGTCATGCCCATGGTGCCCAGGCCCTGGACGGAGGTGACCAGGCCGTGCCGGCCGATCTTGTGTGTCCGCAGCGTCATGTCTCTACCGTTCTCTCTCGGTGCTGGTGGCGAGCGCGTCGGCCCACTCGGTGACCGTCCCGACGAGGTCGGCGGTCGCGTTCCACAGGCGAGCGGCCATGGCCGGGTCCAGGCCTGCCTTGCTCTGTCGGCGTACGGCCGGGGAACCCCGGAAGCCGCCCAGGCCGTCCGGGCCGACGTAGGAGTTGCCGGGGACGTCCTGGGTCGCGGCGTAGAGTACGGACAGTGCGCCGCGCTCGGGGTCGTTGGTGAGGAACGTGAAGCGGTTGACGACGTTCGACCGGGAGTGGGCCGCCAGCGAGGTGCGGGCGATGCCCGGACTGGCCAGGACCGAGCGAACCGGACGGCCCGCCGCGGTCAGCCGGCGCTGGAGCTCCAGCGAGAACAGGACGACCGCGAGCTTCGAGGCCTGGTAGGCCTGCATCCCGCTGTGCTTGCGGGTGCGCCAGTCGAGGTCGTCCAGGTCGAGCCTGCCCTGCTTGTGCAGCTCGCTGGTGACGTGCACGACGCGGTCGGTGATGTGATCGAGGAGCAGGGTGGTCAGCAGGAAGGGGCCGGTGTGGTTGGTGGTGGTCTGCAGATCCAGGCCGTCGGCGGTACGCGCGGCCGGGATGTCCATCACGCCGGCGTTGTTGATCAGGATGTCGAGGTCGCCGGACCACGCGTCGGCGAAGGCGCGCACCGAGGTCAGGTCCGACACGTCGAGCGGCCGGACATCGAAGGTGCCGGGCAGGCCGGCGACGGCGTGCCGGGCCTTGCCGGTGTCGCGTACCCCCAGCACGACACGGGCACCGACGCGGGCGAGTTCGCGTGCCGTGATCAGGCCGAGGCCGCGGCCCGCACCGGTGATCACCACCGTACGGCCGGTCATGTCCGGGAGGTCGTGCGCGGTCCAACTGGGCATACGGGTCATGGCATTTGGCTCCTGAATCGTGGCGTGTGAATCTTCGCGACCGGCGATCGCGGTGCCGCTCACATCGCCGGCCGCATCACGGGCCGTACCGCTGATCGCGTCGCTGATCGCATCGCCAGTGAACCCGCCCCGCCACAGCCCCCGGAAGGACCTCCGCAACCACTGAACGCCAGGTCGTGGCTAACCCGAGCCGGATGGCGAACGATGAGGACCATGGACCACACGTTCGACCGCTCGTCCCTCGGCGCCTTCCTGCGCACCCGGCGCTCGGCCCTGCAACCGGAGGACGTCGGGCTGCGCCGAGGGCAGCGCCGACGCGCTCCGGGCCTGCGCCGCGAGGAGGTGGCGGAGCTGTGCACCATGTCCGCCGACTACTTCGCCCGGCTGGAGCGCGGCGACGGGCCGCAGCCCTCGGAGCAGATGCTCGCGGCCATCGCCCGCGGCCTGCGGCTCACCCCGGACGAACGCGATCACCTGTTCCTGCTCGCCGGGTACCGAACCGCCCGCCGGGACACGCGACTTGAGCACGTGAGCCCTGGCCTGATGCGGGTCATGGACGGCCTGGCCGACACCACCGCACAGGTCATGGGACCGCTGGGGGAGACGCTGCTGCAGACGCCGTCCGCCGTCGCACTGCTCGGCGAGCAGACCCGGTACACCGGCAACTCCCGTAGCGCGACGTTCCGTTGGTTCACCGACCCGGCCGAGCGGGAGTGCTATGCCCCCGGTCAGCACGACGCCAACAGCCGGACCAACGTCGCCCTGCTGCGTGCCGCCGTCACCCGGGACGGGCCCGGCTCGCCCGCGGCGGGCCTGGCGGACGTCCTGCTGCGCGTCAGCGACGAGTTCGCCCGGCTGTGGGAGCGGCACGAGGTGGGCCTGCGCTGGAGCGAGACCAAACGGTTCGTCCATCCTCAGGTCGGCCGGCTGGACCTCTACTGCCAGCTCCTCCTGGAACCGGACCAGGGCCAGTCGTTGCTCATCTTCACCGCCACCCCCGGTACGGAAAGCCACGAGAAACTCGCTCTCCTCACCGTGCTCGGCACCGACCGGTTCGCCGCCGGCACCGAGTGATCCGGCGCGTCTCCGGGTGTGAGCGGTGGGGCCGGAGCGACGTAAGCGCAGGTTGATGCGACGGAACCGTCCCCTCCTCCCCGCGGAAGTGGCTGATGTTCGCCTGTTGAACGTAGGTCAGGGAACCGGCCGGGCTCGCTTATCGGTCAGCAGGAACGTGACTGATTGTCGATGTGAGCCGCGCTACGTCCGTCCGGCATGTGCCTGGTAGGCAGGCCTCTGTCCGAATTGGGTGCGACCTGATCGCCCTTGGGCGGTTTCTCTTCGTTACTTGGCCGGATGAGATCATGTCGTGGCCCATATCGCACAGTTGGGACTCCGGGCAAGGCGCCGGGTTTCAGTCAACCTCGTGAGGTGATCTTGGCTGAGATGGGTCGACAAGTAGACAATATTTCGGGCAGGCGCCCAAGGGCGACGAACCACTGCCCGACGAACGACCTCCGGATCGAGCCGGACACGGAGGAAGCGTGCAGGAGGGGTTGTGGAACGCTATTTCACCAGCGGGTGGCACGAGGACCTGCGCCAACGCGTGCGCGAGTTCGCCGAACGCGAGGTACGTCCGCGGATAGCGGAGATGGAGAAGTCGCGCACGGTGGCGCGCGAGCTGTCCAGTCTCATCGCCCGGCAGGGCTGGATCGGCGTGACCATTGGGAAAGAGTACGGCGGAATGGGCGCCGGGCACCTGGCCAAGACCATCACCATCGAAGAACTCGCCCGTGTATGCGGTGCTATGGGAGCCATGGTTCAGGCCTCCCAGCTCGGTGTGGCCAAGATCATTCACTTCGGGAACGCTGAGCAGAAGCGGAAGTGGCTGCCGCGCATCGCCGCCGGCGACTGCCTGCCGACCATCGCCGTGACCGAACCGGAGTCGGGCGGCCACGTGCTGGGGATGAGCAGCACGGCCGTCCGGGACGGTGACGACTACATCCTCAACGGCCGCAAGGTCTTCGTCGGCAACAGCCACGTCGGCGACGTGCACGGCGTGGTCGTACGCACCGGCGAGGGCTCGAAGGGACTGTCGGCCTTCCTCGTCGAGTCCGACCGCCCCGGCTTCTCGCTCGGTGAGCAGCAGCCCGCCATGGGTCTGCACGGCTTCAGCTTCGGCGAGATCATCTACGAGAACTGCCGTGTACCGGCGGCCAATCGGCTCGGCACAGAGGGCCAGGGCCTGGCCGTCGCCTACTCCTCCAGCATCCTCTACGGCCGCCCCAACCTCACGGCCGTCTCCCTCGGCATCCACCAGGCCGCCTTCGAGGAGACGACGGCCCTGTGCATCGAGCGCGAGCGTTTCGGGGCACCGCTCGGCGACCTCACCAACATCAAACTCAAGCTCGGCCGGATGAAGTCCCGGCTGATGACGGCCCGGCTTGCCGCCTACCACGCCGTCCACCTCCTCGACCAAGGGCTGTCCTGCGACGCGGAGTTGATGAACGCCAAACTCCTCAACGTCGAGGCGGCCGTCGACTCCGCCCGTGACAGCATGGAGATCCATGCCGCCAGCGGTCTGTTCACCGACCGCCCCGTGGAGCGCTATCTGCGCGACGCCCACCACATCTACGCCCCCGCCGGCACCTCCGACATCCAGCTGCTGAGGCTGGGCGAGGTCGCCCTCGGCACCGCCAAGGGCCAGTGGTCCGAGCGACTGGCCGACCTCGTGCGGACCGTCCAACCCCCGCGCCGTCTGGGCCAGTTGGAGACGGCCGGGCAGGCGGGCTGAACACCGGGGAGCCACGGACACAGTGTCGTGCCCGCGGCTCCCGTACTTGAACTCTCCTCGCCCCGGCGGCCGGTGCGGCAGCGGGCTCAGATCCCGCCCCGGGTCTCCATCGCGTGGAGCCGGTCGACCAGCTGCTGCGCCAGCGACTTGATCGTCGCCAGGCCCTCGCGCCCCCACGGATGGGTGTCCGTGTCGACCACGCAGATCGTGCCCAGGGCCATGCCCGTCTTCCAGTCGATCAGCGGCGCGCCCATGTACGAGCGGATGCCTATCTCGTCCACGACGCTGTTCCCCGCGAACCGCGGGTAGTCGCAGACGTCCTCCAGGACCAGCGCCTTCTTCCGCACGACCACGTGCGGGCAGTACCCCTGATCACGCGTCATCGTCCGGCCGACCTCGGGCTGCTCCTCCGGCGCCAACTGGACGCCCGGACGGCCACCGGCGTAGAGACCGGCGAAGTACTGGCGGTTCTCGTCGATGAAGTTGACCATCGAGAAGGGCGCACCCGTGACCTGCGCCAGGTTGCGGGCGAACTCGTCGAACTCCGCGATCGGCGCGTTCCCGAGGCCGAGTTCGCGCAGCCGCGCCACCCGGGCGGCCGCCTCCCGGTCCTCGGGAGTCAGCAGCAGATGGCTGGTCGGGTCGTACGAGTTCTGGGTGGAGTAGGGAACCGGGGCTGACATGCAGGCTCCATTCGGTCGCGTCGAGCGTGGGCTCAGCGCGACGGGTAAAGCTCCGCGGGCGGGGTGCCGGGAGTCGAGGCGAGCAGATGCTGTACGAGTGCGATCAACACGCGGGTACCGGAGTTGCACTGCCGCGCGTCGCACATCACGACGGGTACGTCGGGTTTGAGGTCGAGGGCGGCGCGGATCTCGTCGGACTCGTAGTGGTACGCGCCGTCGAACTCGTTGACGGCCACGATGAAGCCGATGCCGCGCCGTTCGAAGAAGTCGACGGCGGCGAAGCAGTGATCCAGTCTTCGGGTGTCCGCGAGCACCACGGCACCCAGCGCACCGTTCGACAACTCGTCCCACATGAACCAGAACCGCTCCTGCCCGGGCGTACCGAACAGATAGAGGACATGTTCCTTGTCCAGGGACATCCGGCCGAAGTCCATCGCCACGGTGGTGGTCGACTTGTCCTCGATGCCCACCAGGCTGTCGGTGCGGGCGCTCACGGAGGTCAGCAGTTCCTCGGTGCTCAGCGGCTCGATCTCGCTGACCGCACCGACGAACGTGGTCTTGCCGACCCCGAAGCCCCCGGCGATGAGGATCTTCAGGGCGGTGGGAAAGGGGTCAGAGCCGCTTACGTAGTCCATGCAGCACCGCCTCCAGGAGGTTTCGGTCGGTCGGGGAGGCCGCCTCGACGGCACGCGGCGAGCGCAGGGTGAGCGCCTGATGCGTCACGAGGTCGGAGAGCAGAACTTTGGTGATCACGGCGGGCAGCCGCAGATGCGCGGCCACCTCGGCGACCGAGATGGGCGTACCGCACAGGGTGAGGACCTGGTCGTAGTCGGGCCCCAGATAGCTCTGTGGCCTGGTGCCGGTGGCCATCACCAGGGTGAGCAGGTCGAAGTGCGCCGAGGGACGGGTGCGACCGTTACTGACCGTGTACGGCCGTACTAACCGCCCCGCCTCGTCGTCGAGCCACGACCCGTCCTCCGCGTCCGACATGGTCAGCGCCTCGGATCCATCGACGAACCGGCCCCCTGCTGCCGGACCGGCGTGGCGAGATAGGGACGGACACTCTTGACCAGCATGGCCATCTCGTAACCGAGGACGGCCGCGTCGGCCTCCCGGTCGGCCAGCACGGCCAGACAGGCGCCGGAGCCCGCGGCGCACACGAACAGCAGGGCGCTGTCCAGCTCCACGACCACCTGCCGCACATCGGCGCCCTGGGCGAACTGCGCGCCCGCGCTACGGGCGAGCGAGTGCAGACCGGAGGCCAGGGCGGCCAGATGCTCGGCCTCGGCGGCCGTCTCCAGCCCGTCGGCGGCCTTCGCGAGGCCGTCCGTGCTCAGCAGCACTGCGCTGCGGGTATAAGGGACCCTCTGGACGAGTCCCGCCAGGAGCCAGTCGAGGTTCTGCTGGCCGGCGTGCATGTCGCTCACGGTGGCGTTCTTCTCCTTAGTGCGAGTAACGGAGCCTGCGGTCAGCGAGCGCTGTCAGTGGGAGGCTCGTCGGGTTCGTTGTCGGCGAGGCTGACTCCGCGCCGGAACATGGCCATCAGTCCCGGATCGTGCTCGACCTCTTGTTCCTCGGTCTTGCGCGGGGCGGGACCTTCACGCAGTTCGGGTACGAGGTGCTCCTGCGCGTGCCGCTGGGGCAGACGCGGCCGATCGTCCCGGGACTCCCTGCCGTACGGCACGGACCCGCGCTCGCGCGGCGCCGACGGCTCCACGGTCCTGGGGTGCTGCTGCTGGGGCTGCTGCGGGTGCTGGTGCACGACGGGCATCGGCGCGTTCCCGGAGCGGGCCGGGGGCAGCGGCTGGCGGAACGTGGGCGGCGGC
>NZ_JBXVPZ010000423.1:0-8510 GCF_057961495.1 Streptomyces sp. P5F9
CCCCAGCAGCCCGCGCAGATCACCCACGGACCCCGCGACCACCCCCGCATCGCACTCACCTTTCATGGCCAGGGCGACCCCAAGATCGCCACCGCCCTGCTCACCGAGGCGGAGAAACACGGCGCCCACGTCACCGTCCTCGCCGTCGGGACCTGGCTCGACACCCACCCCGGGATGGCCCGCCGCATCCTCGACGGCGGCCACGACCTGGGCAACCACACCCAGCGGCACATCGCCGTCAACACCCTGTCCGAGGCCGACGCGCTGGCCGAGATCACCGGCTGCGCCGACCGCCTCAAGCGGCTCACCGGCTCGATCGGCACCTGGTTCAGGCCCTCGCGCGCCCCGGCCGCGTCCCCGCTCGTCCAGCGCCTGGCCCACCGCGTGGGCTACCCGCACGTGCTGTCCTACGACGTCGACTCCCTCGACTTCACCGCACCCGGTGCCCCCGCCGTCACCCGCAAGGTGCTCGCCGAGGTCCGCAACGGGTCGGTCGTCAGCATGCATTTCGGGTACGCCGACACGGTCGCCGCGCTCCCCGCCGTACTGGAAGAACTCCACCGCCGCGGACTGCGCGCGGTGACGACCACGGAGCTGCTGAGCTGATGCGACACATCCCCCTCACCCGCGCCCTCGTCGCCGGGATCGCCCTCGCCGCCCTCGCCGGCTGCGGTTCGCAGGACCACGCCGACGAGGCACTCGGCACCAAGGCCGCGCTCCAGCCGCAGCAGCAGAAGAAGGCGCAGGTCGCGCGGGCGCTGCCCGGTATGCCGCCGGTACTCGACCCGGCCGACGTGTACGCGGCCGACCGTCCCGGCCAACTCTCCCCGGTCGTACGGGACTTCCCGTCGCGGGTCTACGTCCCCAACACCAACTCCAACACGGTCTCGGTGATCGACCCGAAGACGTACAAGGTCATCGAGACCATCCCGGTCGGCGTCCAGCCCCAACACGTCGTCCCCTCCTGGGACTTGAAGACGCTGTGGGTCAACAACGACCGGGGCAACACCCTCACCCCGATCGACCCGCGAACGGGCAGGGCGGGCAAGCCCGTCGACGTGCACGACCCCTACAACCTGTACTTCACGCCCAACGGCAAGTACGCGATCGTCATGGCCTCGCTGGACCGGCAGCTGGTGTTCCGGGACGCGCACACCATGAAGACGGTGAAGGCCGTCCCGGTCAGCTGCTACGGCGTCAACCACGCCGACTTCTCCCCGGACGGGCGGTACTTCATCGTCTCCTGCGAGTTCAGCGGCGAACTGCTGAAGGTCGACACCGAGAAGATGAAGGTCATCGGGCAGCAGAAACTGCCGTTCCACGGCTCGATGCCGCAGGACGTCAAGATCTCGCCGGACGGCAAGAAGTTCTACATCGCCGACATGATGGCCAACGGCATGTGGGTCCTGAACGGCGACACCTTCGCCAAGCCGGACTTCCTGCCCACCGGCAAGGGCTGCCACGGCCTGTACATCAGCCGGGACTCGCGCGAGATGTACATCTCCAACCGCGGCGAGGGCACCATCTCCATCTTCGACTTCACCAAGAACAAGCTGACGAAGAAGTGGCATCTGCCGGGCGGCGGCAGCCCCGACATGGGCGGCGTCTCGGCCGACGGCAAGGTCCTGTGGCTGTCCGGCCGCTACAACTCCGAGGTCTACGCCATCGACACCCGCACCGGCAGCCAGCTCGCCCGCGTCAAGGTCGGCGGCGGCCCGCACGGCCTCGCGGTGTACCCGCAGCCGGGCCGCTATTCGCTGGGCCACACGGGCATCTTCCGCTGAAGCCGGCCGGGGCCGACCGGTGCCCGTTGAATCTCGGCTGAAATCCGGTCAGTTGGACACGCCCCCATTCGAGTGATGATCCGCGGTCCGCCGCCGAAGAACCGGGATCGTGCCCTGCATGATCACCCTTCACCTGCGGCGGCGGACCGCTGCCGCCGTCCTGTCCCTCGCGGCCGTCTTCGCCACGACCGCCGCCACCGTCCCCGCTCACACCCCGGCCAGGGTCGCCGCCGCCCCGGCCTGCCCCGTCGTCGCCGACCCCGCGATGGCCGCCGTCGACCAGCGCGTGGACATCAGCCGCATCACCCCCGACCCGGTCTGGCGCACCACCTGCGGCACCCTCTACCGCAGCGACAGCCGCGGCCCCGCGATCGTCTTCGACCAGGGCTTCGCCCCCAAGGACGTCGTCGACGGCCAGTACGACATCGAGAAGTACGTCCTCGTCAACCAGCCCTCGCCGTACGTCTCGACGACGTACGACCACGACCTGTACAAGACCTGGTACAAGTCGGGCTACAACTACTACATCGACGCCCCGGGCGGTGTGGACGTCAACAAGACCATCGGCGACACCCACAAGTGGGCCGACCAGGTCGAGGTCGCCTTCCCCGGCGGTATCCAGCGGCAGTACATCATCGGCGTCTGCCCGGTCGACAAGAAGACCAAGGTCGAGATCATGAGCGACTGCGAGAGCAACCCGAACTACCGCCCGTGGCACTGACGTTCAGTGCGTTCAGTACGTACCGACGTCTACACGTACTGACGTCTACCGCGCGCTGAGCAGCACCGCCTCCGAACCCACCGGACGGTAGCCCGCCGCCAGGAACGCCCGCATGCTGCGGGCGTTCCCCGGCGCGACCTGCGCCCACAGCGGCTCGGCGGCGAGGTGGCGGGCGGCGGCCACCAGGACCCGCCCCAGCCCCCGGTGCCGTACGCCCTCGTCGATCTCGACGGAGACCTCAAGGCGGCCCCCGACCCCGCGGCCCAGCACCACCACACCACCCTCCGTCGTCCACGCGCGCACGTCGTCGCGCCGGCCGCGGGCGTACACGATGCGCGGATGGCCGCCGTCCGTGATCTCCGCGAGGGGGAGCGGCGGTTCGCCCGCCAGCGGGGACCCCACGAGCATCGCGTCGATCGTCTCCGCCCTGCGGCCCGTCCGCTCCAGCAGGGCCGTCAGGAAATACGGGTTCATCGGCGCCGCGAGCGCGTCGCACGGTACGGCGGCGAGGGTGTCGTGGACCCACTGCGGATCCTCGTCGACGAAGACGACGGCGTGCGCGGTGAAGGCGAGGACCCCCGCGTCCCGTTCGGACATCTGCGGTACGACGGTCACGCGACCGTCCGCCGGCGGGAGGTCGTCCCGGGCCACCGCATCGAGAATGTCCCGCAGAGTCTCCATCACCAAGCTCCTTGCGCCGCTTGAGTCTCCACCCACTGGAAGGCCCACACTCACAGACATGATCGACGACGGCACCGGACTCCTCACCATCGGGGAACTGGCCAGGTCCACCGGACTGACCGTGCGCACCATCCGCTACTGGTCCGACGAGGGCGTCCTCACCCCGGTCACCCGCTCCGCGGGCGGCTACCGGCTCTACGACGCCGAGTGCGTCGCCCGCCTCGAACTGATCCGTACCCTGCGCGAGTTGGGCCTCGGTCTGGACGCCGTGCGCAAGGTGCTGGCCGGTGAGACGACGGTCGCGGAGGTGGCCGCCGCGCATGTGGTGGCGCTGGACGCGCAGATCGGTTCGCTGCGGGTGACCCGGGCGGTGCTGTCGACCGTCGCGAGACGCGGTTCGACCGCGGAGGAGATGACGCTCATGAACAAGCTGGCGCGGCTGTCGGCAGCCGAACGGAAGCGGATCATGGAGGAGTTCGTGGACGAGCTCTTCCACGGGATCGACTACGTGGACCCGGGCATCGAGGAGCGGATGCGTTCCATCTCGGTGGGCCTGCCGGACGATCCGACCCCCGAACAGGTGGACGCCTGGGTGGAGTTGGCGGAGATGGTGCAGGACCCCGAGTTCCGGGCGCAGATGCGGAACGTCTTCGAGTTCAACTCGGCGGACTACCAGCACGGTGCCGCCGCCGGACGAGCCATGTGGTTTCCGATGCGTCTGCTCCAGTTGGGGGCGGACGCCCGCAGGCGGGGAATCGCCCCCGAGTCGCCGGAGGCCGAGGCGATCGTGCGGGAGGTGCTGGGCGGCGGCGACCTGAGTGTCGTACTCGAACGCATGGAGTCGGCGTCCAACGACCGGCTCGCCCGCTACCGGGAGTTGCTGTCCACACTGAAGGGCGGGAGTCCGGCGGCGGCGCACCGTGAGGAGTTCGCGTGGGTGGTCGCCGCACTGCGGGCGCGCGCGGCCGGTTAGTCTGACGTCCGTCAACAGGCAGTAAAGCGTTACGAAGGGGCGGATCCGGTGGCGGACATCGAGGAAGCACGCAAACATTTCCAGCGGATCGACACGGACGGTGACGGCTTCGTCACCGCGGCCGAGTTCAAGACCGCCCTGGCCCAGGGAGGCGACTGGAACGTCACCGAGACGGTCGCCGAGGCCATCATCAAGAGCCGGGACCTCAACGGGGACAAGGTCCTGTCGTTCGACGAGTTCTGGGCCCACCTGAACAAGTGACCTGATCTGTCGGAAGGGGCGCCCGTCCTACGGTGGACGGGCGCCCCTTCCGGCATGTCCGGCGGTGAGTCAGGGCCGGCGGCGGCTCCTGATCCGTACGCTCCAGCGGCCCTCGTGCCGTTCCAGGACCAGCGGAAGGTCGAAGCACTTGCCGACCTGGTCACTGGTGAGGACGTCGGCCGCCGGACCCTGCGCGAGGGGGCGGCCGTCGCGCAGGAGCAGGGCGTGGGTGGTGCCGACGGGCAGTTCCTCCAGGTGGTGGGTGACCAGGACCGTGGCCAGGTCCGGATGTTCCCGGCGCAGCTCGTCCAACGAGTCCAGCAGTCGCTCGCGACCCGGCAGGTCCAGGCCGGTGGCCGGTTCGTCGAGCAGCAGGAGCCGGGGTTCCGGCATCAGTGCGCGGGCGATCAGGGTCCGGCCGCGCTGCCCCTGCGAGAGCGTGGGCCAGCGGGCATCACGGAGTTCCGTCAGCCCCAACGTGTCGATGAGCCGCTCGGCCCGTGCCTCCTGACCGGCCGTGGGACGCCAACGGGGGAGCGGCGCAACGGAGTTGGTCAACCCGGTCAGGACCACCTCCCGGACCCGCAGGGGTTCGGCGAGCGGGTGACGGGGGTTGACGTGCCCGACGTAGGACCGCAACTCCCGTACGTCGACCCGGCCCAGCCGTCGCCCGAGTACCTCCACCGTCCCTCCCGTCGGGTGGACCTGAGCCCCGAGCAGGCTCAACAGGGTTGATTTTCCCGCGCCGTTGGCGCCGAGGAGCGCCCAGTGCTCGCCGGTGCGGACGGTGAGGGAGACCTCGGCGAGGATGGGGCGGCCGTCGCGTACGACCTGGACGTTCTCGGCGCGCAGGACGTCCGTCATCGCGGCACCCGGTTCACCGCGGAGAGCACGGCCCGTGCGGAGGCTGCCGGACCCTCCGCCGCACCCCACACCGTGACGCCGTTCACCCGGCACTCGGCGTAGGCGGCCGTTCCGTCCTCGGTGAGTTCCAGCACGTCGACCGCGCAGCCGGTCGCGGCGAGCGTCTCGACGAGGGCGGAGGTGTCCAGGACCGCCGACTCGCCCTGTTCGGACGGTCCTTCCACCACGTAGGTCTCCCGGAACAGCTCGTACAGCTCCTTCGGCGTCGCCTCCCGACCGCTCGCGTCCGTCGCCTCCTGGACGACCCGGGAGAAGCCGGGCCGCATGCGCGGCGGCAGGTCGAGGCCGTGGTGGGTGCGCAGCAGGTACGCCATTCCGCCCTTGCCGGACTGGGAGTTGACGCGGATCACCGCCTCGTAGGAACGGCCCAGGTCGGCCGGGTCGATCGGCAGGTAGGGGACGGACCAGGGGGCGCGCCTCTCGGGCACCCCCAACTCCGCCGCCCTGCGCGCGTGTTGCTCGAATCCCTTGCTGATCGCGTCCTGGTGGGTGCCCGAGAACGCCGTGTGGACGAGGTCGCCGGCGTACGGGTGCCGGGGGTGCACCGGCAGCCGGTTGCAGTGCTCGACGGTCTCCCGGACGGCGTCGATGTCCCCGAAGTCGACCATGGGGTCCACGCCTTGGGCGTACAGGTTGAGGGCGAGGGTCACCAGATCGACGTTGCCCGTGCGCTCCCCGTTGCCGAACAGGCAGCCCTCGACACGCTGCGCACCGGCGAGGACGGCGAGTTCGGCGCAGGCCACGCCGGTGCCGCGGTCGTTGTGCGGGTGGACGGAGAGGATCACCGAGTCGCGCCGGGACAGGTTGCGGTGGACGTACTCGATCTGGTCGGCGTAGACGTTCGGCGTCGCGATCTCGACCGTGGCCGGGAGGTTGTGCGTGACCGGCCGGTCCGGGCTCGCGTCCCACAACTCCGTGAGCCCGTCGCACAGTTCGAGGACGAAGTCGGGCTCGGTGAGGTTGAAGGTCTCCGGGGAGAACTGGAAACGGATGCCCGGCGCGTCCCCGGCCCGGCGCGCCATGTGCTCCGCCGCGGCGCGCACGGTCGCCCACACCTCACCCCGGTCCCGGCCCAGCACGACCTCACGCCACACCGGCGAGGTCGCGATGTACAGGTGGACCACCGCGCGGGGCAGTCCCTCGATCGCGTCGAAGGTGCGGTCGATCAACTCCGGCCTGGCCGGGGTGAACACGACCGGCGTGACGTCGTCCGGCACGGCTCCGGAGGTCACCAGGTGCCGTACGAAGTCGAAGTCGGTGCGGCTCGCGGAGGGGTAGCCGACCTCGATCTCCTTGAAACCAGTCGCCACCAGCAGGTCGAACAGCCGGCGCTTGCGCGGGGTGTCCATCGGCTCGGCGAGCGCCTGGTTGCCGTCGCGCAGGTCGACGGGGACCCAGAGGGGAGCGCGGTCGATCCGGGCGGCGGGCCAACTCCGTTCCCTGGAAGGGACGTTGACGCGTTCGTGGAAGGGGCGGTAGCGGTCGTACGGCATCGGGCTCGGGCGCTGGGGGTTCCAGCTGAAGGGGGATGCGGTGGTCATCGTCTGCTGACTGCTCTCGGCTCGGTCGGACGGTGACCGGCAGCACGGCGCCCCGCGGCGGGGTGCCGGTCGCGTCAAACCCCGCCGCGGCAGCCGAGAAGAAGGAGACCGCGAAGCGTCATGCCGGTAGGCTAGCCACACCTCAGGTCCTCAGACAAGTGAGAATCCGCTGAGACCGATGAGCCACGACACATACTGATGAGCCCGATGATTTCCGAGTTGGTGAGCTGCCCGTGCCGCTAGGTCCCGTCCGTCCCAGTCCCCTCGTCGAGCAGGCCACCGAGCGGCTGCGCGCGCAGATCACCGCCGGTGAATGGCCGGTCGGCAGCAAGCTGCCCGGAGAGACCACGCTGGCGACGGAGTTGGGCGTGGGCCGTTCCACGGTCCGTGAGGCGCTGCGGGCGCTCGCCGGAGCGGGGCTGGTCCGGCCGCGACAGGGCGCCGGAGTCTTCGTCGTCGCCAGCGAGCCCGCCGAGGACTGGCCGACCCGGCTGCGGCGGGCCGCGGTGACCGACGTCTACGAGGTGCGGATGGGCGTCGAGGTCCAGGCGGCACGACTGGCGGCGAGCCGTCGTACGCCCGAGGACGTGACGGCGATGGAGCGTGCGCTGGAGGCCCGCCGGGCCGCCTCCGGGGCGGACGACATCGCGTTCGTCGACGCCGACATCGCGTTCCACGCGGCCGTGGTCGCCGCCGCCCACAACCCCGTACTCGCCGATATCTTCGGCCAGTTCACGCCGGTGCTGCGGGAGGGGCTGGTGGAGCTGCTGGCGCTGACGGAGCTGCGCGCGCACGATCCGAACACCGGGGACGAGGCGCACGAGGCGCTGGTGCGGGCGGTCGCGGAGGGGGACGCGGAGACGGCGGCGGAGGTGCTGCGGGCGGAGCTGGAGGATCCGTTCGGGGAGTAGTTTCGCGAGCGCGGCGCCACCCGTACGGGGGAGGGGCCGGAATAGGGGACGGACACCCGGGGTTGCAGCCGCCAGACGCATGCGCATGCATGGAATCTGGATCGGCGAAGGGTCTGTCATGAAGATCGGCATCATCGGCGCGGGCAACATCGGCGGCAACCTCACCCGGCGGCTCACCGCGCTCGGGCACGACGTCTCCGTCGCCAACTCGCGCGGCCCGCAGACGCTCACCGCGCTGGCCGAGGAGACGGGCGCGACCCCCGTGCCGGCCGAGGAGGCGGCGAACGGGGCCGAAGTCGTCGTGGTCACCGTCCCGTTGAAGGCGGTAGCGGACCTGCCCAAGGGCTTCCTGGACGGCGCGGCCGAGAACGTCGCGGTCATCGACACCAACAACTACTACCCCGGGCGCGACGGCCGGATCGCCGCGATCCTCGACGACGGCGTCACGGAGAGCCGCTGGGTCGCGCAGCAGATCGGCCACACCGTGATCAAGGCCTTCAACGGCACCTACGCCCAGGACATCCTGGACCGCCCCCGACCGTCCGGCGCCCCCGACCGCCTCGCCCTCCCGGTGTCCGGCGACGACGAGGCGGCGAAGCGCGTGGTCCGTGCCCTGATCGACGACCTCGGCTTCGACACGGTCGACGCCGGCACCCTCGACGAGTCCTGGCGGCAGCAGCCGGGGACGCCGGTGTACGGGCTGCGGGAGGGCGT
>NZ_JBXVPZ010000424.1:0-8500 GCF_057961495.1 Streptomyces sp. P5F9
GGACGATCCCCAGCTTCCACCACAGCAGAAACCGAATCAGCTCGACCAGTGACTACACCACTCGGCGGGACACCATCTGCCTGCTGCGCCGGTCAACCGGTCATGGCTGCGACGACCAGCGCAACAGCTGCACCGCACAGCAGCACCACAAGCGGCCATGTCGGCCAGCCGCGCCCGGTACGCCTGCGCCACACCACCAGCCACAGTGCACACGCCACCACGAACACGACCGTCACACCGCTCAGCTCGCCGTCCCGCCACGCCACCCGCACGGCGCCAGGGTCGGCACCCCATACAAGGAGCGCAACGAGGACGCCCACGGTCAGCGCACACACCGCTTCCAGCAGCCTGCTCATACGGTGCCCTTCTTTTCCGGCGTCCCCGTCAGGTCAGTGCGCGGGCGGAACAGACGCCTCGACCTCAAGGGTCTCCGTCTTACGGCCTTCTGTGTCCGTACTGGTGGACCGCTTCTCCCCGGCCCGGGGGCCGGCTAAGGGCGCCTGGGGCGCACCGGACTGCTGCTTGGTCAGGGCTGGGGGGTGCCGCCCATCTCGGCGGTGAAGATCACGGGGTCGCTGTCGAATCCTTGGACCATCTCGTGGAACTCCCACGTTCCGGAGGTGTCCCTGGTGAACTCCGCGACCGTCGCGGCGGTGTATCCGGAGAGCTGTGCGAAGTCGTCCTTCAGCAGCTCCGTGTACCCCTCGACAACCAGAACCCCGGCGTTCGAAATGCGGCCGAAGGTTTTGGGGCCGTTGTTCTGGTGGATCGCCACACCCACCACCACCCGTGCGAAGGAGGGGGCGAGGCGATCGAGCTCGATGGTCATCGCTTCGACATAGCCGAAGCCCTGACCGGTTTGGCTGTGACGGCTCATGTTGATGGTGCCGTCCGGTGAGCGACTGTCGAAGTGGACGACGTACACCGGCCGCCCGTAGGGGGCATCCGCCGAGTAGGTTGCGGCGATGATGTCGAGATGGTGAGGTGGCTGGTCCCAGGGGCTCGGGTCCCATTTGAGCCGGACCTCGGCCTTCCCGACTCCATGGCTGTCGCTGCTCACCGGATTTGCTGCCTCTCTCATTTCAGGCCACCACGGGATGGCCCCCGTATGGGCAAGTATGGCTCTCGGCCATCCTGTTGAAGCCTCGTGCGGCATCTCGTGACCGGGTTCGCCTTGTCCACATCCTGTGGGCGGTGGGAGGTGGCCGGCACGTCCCACGGCGCTGATCGCTGCAACAGGCGCCGGGGGGCTCGTCGTCTGGGCGTCCATGCATCGCGTGAGGAACGGCGGGATGCCGTCGTGGCCCAGCCCCAGGGACTGGTGGGACCCGTCCAACGGCTTGAGCCCCCTGCTGGTGATCTTGAAGCACGTCCACCGTGGTGAGAGACGCGTCAGGATTGCATCAAGAGCGTGTCCGTCCCCGCACCGGGGTGGGTGCGGCAGCGGGATTCTTGCCTTGTCGACTGTCTTGTCGCGTCGACCCCTGTACGGGCGGCCCCCGGGGCAAGGGGCTGCTCCTCGCTCCCGTGAGGTGGTGGACCATGCGGATGCCGCTGCGTGACCGGATCGCCCTGGTGGCTGCCCTGCTCGCCCCGCTCGTCGTCGCGCTCGCCCTGGCACCGTTCCGTACGCACATGACGTCCGCGAACCTGGCCCTGATCCTTGTCGTGGTCGTCGTGGCGGTCGCGGCCCTGGGCAGCCGGGCCGCCGGGGTGCTGGCCGCGCTGTCGGCGGCGGCCTGGTTCGACTTCTTCCTCACCCGCCCCTACCAGCGGTTCACCATCTCGCACGGCGACGACATCACCACCACGCTGCTGCTGTTGGCGGTAGGTGTGGCCGTTTCCCAACTGGCCGCCCACGCCCGCACGTTGAAGCTGGTCACCGTCACGGACGCGGCTCTCCTGGCACGGATCCACGACACGGCGAGCCTGGTCCAGGCAGGGGCCTCGTATGCCGTGGTCGATCAGGTGTCCCGGCAGCTCGTCGAGATCCTGGGACTGCGCAGCTGCCGCTTCGAGCACGGGACGCTGCTTGGACGGCACCCTCGCCTGGAACAGGACGGCTCGGTGAGCGTCGGACGGGCGTCCTGGAATCTGGAGAAGGACGGCTGGCCCGGCGAGGAGATCGAACTGCGGGCCTCGGTGGGCGGCCGGTACCTCGGCCGGTTCATGCTGGTGCCGGAACCCGGCGCGGCACCGCCGCCCCTGCAGACACGCCTGGTCGCCGTGAGCCTGGCCGACCACGTCGGTTCGGCACTGGACACCGCGGGGCCGGTGCTCGACCGCTGACCCGACAGGTTTCAGGCGCCCGGTGTGCTGGTTAACGTGCCCGTCTTCCCCAGGAGTTCGTGCAACAGGTGGGAGGCGGTGATGACGCCGAGGAGGTGCGTGCCGTCCTTGGTCTTCTCCGCGACCGCCGCCAGGACACTGCGCACCTGCGCCATCGGCGCGGCGACCTCCAGGGCGGTGTCGTCCGGGGCGATGTCGTCCGGGTCGGCGATCGGCGGCGGGGCCGCCGTCTTGGAGAGACCATGGCTGAAGCGGCGGTCGGCCAGCGCCTGGCACAGCCGGTCGGCGTGCTGCTCGTCGACCACCGCGCCGAGCGTGGGGTTCTCGATGACGTAGGCGGGAACCGGCACTTTGATCATCTGGGAGGGCGGCAGGTTGGCCTTCGGCTTCCCGCGCCCGTCGAGGGCGAGCTGCCCGGGCAGCCTGTGCTCGGCCATCGGCTGCGGGGCAAGTTGACCGCCGGGGATGCTCCTCGTGTTCGGAGGCAACTCCTGAGAGCCCGGGCCCGGGCCCCGGCGTCGTGGAAGCAGACCCCGGCAAGGTCACCTCTATGGCTCCGGAAACCGGCGCGATGCTGCCGGCCCCTGCAGCCGGTCCCATGTGAGGTTCGGCATCGCTCGGGCTTCGCCCCGCAGCGTGCGCGTTCTCGGGGAGCTGGGCGTGCAGCGTCTGATGGACACACTGCTTCTTCCCGATTCGTAGCCTCGCCATGAGATAAGAGTCCGGCCATGTCACTCCGAAACGGACCCTCCTCCACACCTTCCCCCACGCCGCAGGAGGTGGTGATCCAGGAGGTCCTCACCTGCTTCGATGTCGTTGCCCGCGTCCGTGGGGCGCGTGACAGTGTCCTGGCCTCCTCCCGCGCCGACCCGCGGGAGGAGGAACGCGCCTTCAATGAACTGCGGCAGGCCATCACGCGGCTCCGCGCCATCTCCGGGCCCGGGTAACACCGCCCCATCCCGCTGCCCCAGACGGTCAGGGGCAGAGCGCCACCAGGAGATCAACCACGTAGGTCTCCTCCGCCTCCCCGCTGGGAAAAATCCTGCCCAGCCGCTCACGCTCATCGACGAAAAACGCATGGCGGGCGGCCTCTTCAAGGACGAGGAACGCAGAGCGGCTGCCGATGTTGGCGAGATGCATGTCCAAAGAGACGGTGCGGCTCCAGCGCACCTGACGGCGCGCTACCCTCAGCCCCGCCAGCCCCGCCAACCGGATGGCGTCAGTGTCCGAAGGACGCACCGCAGACCTTGGCATCACCCCGCAGTGGCGCGCGATGCGCTCGTGCTGCTCACGGATCCACGGCACGTCGAAGGCCGTGGTGTTCCACCAGATCGCCAGCGCACCTCCCGCTCGCAGGACACGCAGCGCCTCCGGGACGGACCGACCGGTGTCGGTCCACTGCCAGGACTGCGCATACGTGACGAGGTCGCAGGAAGCCTCGGCCAGCGGCAGCGCATTGCCGTCACCCCTCACGACCGGCACCCCCGGGAGCGCCTTGTGAAACTCATCAGCCATGGCCTCACCCGGCTCCACGGCAATCACCTCGGCGCCGCGCTCCCGTAGCAGCGCGCTGGCGATTCCGGTACCCGCGCCGACATCGGCGACCCGGGCACCCGCCAGACGGCAGCCTGCGAGCTCCTCGATGGAGTCAAACAGCGCGGCTGGATAAGAAGGCCGACTCGCCGCGTACTGCGCCGCGGCTACATCGAACGACTGGGCGCGAGAGCTGGCGGTCATACCGTCATCATCGCTTTCCTGCACCAGACATTCGACCACCACCAACCCATTGATCGTTTCCGGCCACAGCAGTAGCTGCCCTGACCCGGCACGATGACCCTGCAGAGGTCGGCACGCGGATCAGGGGTTCCTACTTGGGCGTGAGGCTCGCGGCGAAGCCGTGGCCCTCGTCGACCCACGCACCCAGTTCCTCGTCCTCGGCGACGGCCTCGCCCGCGATCACGATCCAGCCGCGCATGGGACGGCCGGTCATGTCGAAAATCCGCGCACCCGGCCGGGCAAGGGCCGCGGCGGTGGCGTCCGGACCGACCCGGACCATGAGATCGTCGCCGGTCACGCCGACGGCGATGTTGCCGCAGCAAAGGAAGGCGATGCCGCCGAACATGCGCTTCTCCGTGATGCCGGATTCCGCCTTGAATCGCTGGCGAATGCGCTCGGCGAGTCCTTCGTCATACGCCATCAGGAGTCACCCTTCGGGCTGCGGACAGGAGAGGTACGGTCAGGCGGGAGAGGCCGCCCGGGCCGGATACGGGCCAGGATGTCGCGCGGGTGGGGCTCGAACGAGTACATCACGTGTATCGGGTTTGGGACCGCCGCTCGCACTGTCACGTCGGTCGTCATCGGGCCAGGGTCTTGCGCTCGTAGACCAGGCTCTCGGTGCGAGTGGTGCCGTGCTGGATCCAGGATGGCCGCCCACGGCGCCGAGTGGTCGCCCGGCAGGGCTGCGCCGGGAGACCGGGGTGAGGTATGACGAATCGGTGACCAAGTGACGACATAGAGCGAGAAAGAGAGATCCTTGCGAGAGGCTGCCGCTGAGCCCGCCTGCGGACCGATCCGCCCGCCAGCCTCGTGAAGGAGCCCGCCGTGACCGCCCCGAGCCCTGCCGACGACGCCTACCGCTTCGACGACCTGACCGCCCTGTTCTTCAACTGCACCCTGAAGCCGTCGCCGCAGCAGACCCACACCGAGGGGCTGATCGACAAGAGCCGGGCGATCATGGACGCTCGCGGGGTCACCACGGATGTCGTACGCGCCGTCGACCACGACATCGCACCGGGCGTCTACCCGGACATGACCGAGCACGGGTTCGCCACCGACGCCTGGCCGGCGTTGTACGAGCAGGTGATGGCCGCCGACATCCTGGTGCTGGCCGGGCCGATCTGGCTGGGCGACAACAGCTCGGTCATGAAGAAGGTCATCGAGCGGCTCTACGGCGGTTCGGGACTGCTCAACCCGGCGGGCCAGTACGCCTATTACGGGCGGGTCGGTGGCTGTCTGATCACCGGCAACGAGGACGGCGTGAAGCACTGCGCGATGAACATCCTCTACAGCCTCCAGCACCTCGGCTACACCATCCCGCCGCAGGCCGACGCGGGCTGGATCGGCCCGGCGGGACCCGGACCCTCCTACCTCGACCCCGGCTCGGGCGGCCCGGAGAACGACTTCACCAACCGCAACACCACGTTCATGGCCTGGAACCTGATGCACATGGCGGCGATGCTCAAGCGCACCGGAGGCCTCCCGGCGCACGGCAACCAGCGCTCCGAATGGGATGCCGGCTGCCGGCTCGACGCGGCCAACCCCGACTACCGCTGAGGTACGCGCCGCAGCAGGATGTTCATCGCCGTCACGGTGAGCACGGGTTCACCGCGCTGGTTGAGCACCTCGACGGCGGTGTGCACGATGCCGCGGTCCGGCTTGGAGCGGGAGACGCGGGCTTCCTGGATCGTCGTACGGATCGAGAGGCTGTCACCGGGCCGGACCGGCCGGACCCAGCGCAGCTCGTCGACGCCCGGGGAAGCCAGGCTCGCTACCTTGCTCACGAAGTGGTCGGCGTACAGGCGCATCATGACGCTGGCGGTGTGCCAGCCGCTGGCGATCAGTCCTTTGAACGGACCCCCTTCTGCGGCCTCGGGGTCCGTGTGGATGTTCTGCGGGTCGAACTCCCCGGCGAACCGCAGAATGTCCTGCTCGGTCATGGTGATGCTGCCGTAGACGTACACCGAACCCGGGACGTAGTCCTCGAAATAGCGGTTCTGGATCGGTGCGTTGAAGTCCACGTTGCTCAGCGTGGTGGTCGTCATGGGCGGCACGATAGCCGGGGGCGATTGTCCGCAGGGACGGGAAACTGCCGTCTGGCGCCGACCAGGAACCCGAACCGGGTTCCCCGAAAGTGTTCGGGCCGTTGCGTCAGCCATATCCGGTGAGACATGGTCCCGTGGAACCTCTGCCGGCCTCCAAGCCCCGTGCTGCTCGGCCCTCAGACCTCTGCGGTCCGCCTGCTCGTTGTTGTGCCCCGCAGGCGGCTTGCAGTGCAGCGGCACAAGTGGGGAGTGACACGGTCTGAGGCGAAGAGGCCGACCATGTGCGGCGACTGCTCGTACCAGCAGTCGCCGCGGGCGGGACCGAGAGCCAATCGGGCCGAAAGTGTGACGATTCACCTGGTTCAACCACGAGGTGCGCAGGAATATCGGGCGGGCGGCGGCAACGGGCAAGGCAGGCAGGCCGATCGGCAGAAGTGGATCAGGACAGGCCAAAGCCTGCCGCACCGGGTTTCGGCCCGCCGTTTCCTGCTGCTGGGGCGTTTCGTGGGCTCCCGTCCGCGCCGAGCAGCGCTCAGCGCGTCGGACGGTAGGTCGCGATGATCACTCCGCTGCTGGTCGGCTGGGCGCTCACCAGCTGCAACTTCTTCAGGGGGGTGTCGTCGGCGAACAGCTTTTTGCGGCTCTCGCCGGCCACCACCGGGTGGATCAGCAGTACCAGTTCGTCCAGCAGGTCCTGCTCAAGCAGCGAACGCACCAGCGTCGGGCTGCCCGCGACGGTGATGTCCTTGCCCTCGCCCGCCTTGAGCTCCTCGATCGTGGCCGCCAGATCACCGTTGATGAGCGTGCTGTTCGCCCAGTCCTCCACGCTGTCCAGCGTGGAGGAGACGACGTACTTGGGCGAGTCATTGATCCACTTGGCGAAGCCGGCGTCTTCGCCGCTGGTCACCGTCGGCCAGTACCCGGCCCACTCGGTGAAGGTCGCCCGGCCCAGCAGAATCGTGTCGGCCGTCTCCAGAGTCTTTCCCAGCGCCGCGCCCATCTCCTCGTCGAAAGCGAACTGCCACTCGTTCGGCGACTGGGCGACACCATCGAGCGAGACGAACAGACCCGAAACGACCTTGCGCATGATTCCTCCGTGATGAGTTCGGGTCCTCTGCCCGGTCCCGGCCGAACAGACCTCCGGCCGGGGCGGACCGACACCGTCGGCTACGTCAGGAAGGCTATGCGGGCACCGGGGAGGAGGGCTTGTACAGAAGCGACAGCGGCTCCGCCGTGTCCGGAGCACTCAGCTGAGTGGCTGTCCGGCCGATGAACCGGGTCAAGGACCGCGCCAGGTGCGGCTGGTCGAAATAGCCCAGCTCGTGCACGACGTCCTGCGCCGGCACCCCCTCCTGGATCAGAACCGCCGCCTCGCGGGCGCGGTGGATCTGCCGGATGGCACCGCGGGTGAGGCCCGTCGCCGCGACGAAACGCCGCTGGAGGGTCCGCTCGGAGACATCGGGGGCCGCGCCGCCGAGCACCGCGGGCACGATCGGATCGCAGTCCACGATGCCTTCACGGACCATGCGCCGCACGAATGCCTCCGCATTGTCGTAATCGGGCACGTGCCAGGCGGAACCCTTCAGCCACACCGAGCGCCGCGTCACGTCGGGGATCTCCGCGCTGCCACCCACGAGCGGGCCGATCGGCACGTGAGGCATCGAGGTGCCGAGAGCGAAGCTGATACCGAAGAACGTGGCGTCCTTGGGAACGGGAGCCGGACAGGCCCTGGGCTCCGGGCCCAGCACGGCCGCCTGCACGTTGCCGTCGTGCTCCCAGAAGACAAGCTCCCAGTGCGCCGCCGCGATCGACGTCATCCTGCCGACCTCGATGCTGCGGCTGCGCCATACCCTCTCGATGTACGGCAGCTCCGACGGCCGGCTCTCGATCTCCAGACCCAACCGGATCAACCCCCGTTCACCGCCGCCTGAGCCGCCAGTGTGTCACGCCGTCCGGACGGCCAGAGCGTGAGATGCGCGCGGAAGATCGGCGCGGCTCGGCCTGACCGCGGCCAGTGGCCCGAGGCCCGCAAGGCGCGTGTGGAAGCCCAGCCGCATCAGGGAAGTTCACCACCTCCGGCCTGGACAATCTGCTGGCAGGACTCGACCGGCACGCCGCCGATCATCAGGAAGAATCCTCGTTCCGCCTCGCCGCATGATCAACTCCCGAAGGACTTCCGAAGCCGACCTAAGCCTGGCGCTGTGCAGCGTTCAGTATTGCTCGGTCTCCACGAAGCCCGCGTCCACGTCGTCGGCGCCGAAGGTGTCGGCGGCGGCGGTCGGGTTGAATCCGGGCGGGGCGTCCTTGAGAGCCAGGCCCATGCCGGCCAGCTTCTCCTTGACCTCGTCGATGGACTTCGCACCGAAGTTGCGGATGTCCATCAGGTCGGC
>NZ_JBXVPZ010000425.1:0-8461 GCF_057961495.1 Streptomyces sp. P5F9
AAGTGGGCCGGCGGATCGTGGTGGTCAGGTGGCCGTCGAGCGCAACCCCGCGACGACTGAGGCGAGTTCGGCGGCGAACGCCTCGGCCTGCGGCTCGGTGACAGTGGAGGCGGTGACCCGGATCGCGCCCTGATGGGCGGCCGGATCGGGCGCGAAGAGGTGACCGGGCCGCACCGCCCAGCCCCGCCGCGCGAGAGCTGCGACCACGGCTCGTCCGTCGACGTCGAGTTCGACCCATACGTTCAACCCGTCGGGCCGGTACGGGACTTCGACGCCCTGGGCACGCAGTCGCTCGACGAGCAGACCGCTGCGCCGGGCGTAGGACTCTCGGGCCCGTTCGTGGAGTTCGTGGACCCGGGGATCCAACAGGAGTTCACGGGCGGTGTGTTGCAGCAGCCGGCTGACCCAGGTGGTGCCCGCGCTCAACCGCGCCTCCAGGCGCGCGGTCGACTCGGCGTCGGCGGCGACGAGGGCGAGACGCAGATCCGGTCCGAGGAACTTGGACACGGACCGCACCAACGCCCAGCGCGTACTGCCCGGCGGTGTGACCCGGTGGTACGGCCGCGCGGAGACCGCCGAGAAGTGGTCGTCCTCGATGACGAGGACCTGGGGGTGTTCGGCGAGGATCGCCCGCAGGTCGGCCGCCCGTTCCTCGGTGAGACTCGCACCGGTCGGGTTGTGGGCGCGGGGCGTGCAGACGACCGCGCGGGCACCGGCCTCCAGGGCGGCCCGCAGCGCGTCGGGGCGCATACCGGCGCCGTCGACCGCGACGGGCGCGGAGCGGTAACCGCTCAGCCGCAACGTCCCGATGCTCGCCAGGAAGCAGGGATCCTCGATCGCCACCAGATCCCCTCGGGTGAGGTGAGCGTTCAGCAGCCGCTCGGTGGCGTCCACCGCTCCGTGTGTCACCAGCGTGCGGAACGGCTGATCGAGGTCCTCGGCGAAGTCGGCGCGGGCCCATGCGTCCAGCCCCGGGTCGATGGCGGGCTCACCGTACAGCGGCGGGCTGTAGTCCCCGCGCCGGGCGGCGCCCAGGAGGTCGGGCAACAGCATCGGGTCGGGGTTGCCGCTGGCCAGGTCGACGCAGTCACCCCCGACACCGGCACCGACACCCTCCCGCGCGAGCTGCGGAACCGCCGCGACCACCGTGCCGCCGCGCCCCCGCGTCTCGGCCACGCCCGCCTCGACAAGCCGCCGGTACGCGAGGGCAACCGTGTTCCGGTTGACCCCCAACTCGGCCGCGAGCGCGCGCACCGGAGGCAGACCGGCCCGCGGCGCCAGCTCACCCGAGGCGATCTGATCCCGCACACTGCCCGCGATCTCGGCCGCGGTGGTGCCCTTGATGCCCACGTGATCAGCTCCGCCCGAACAGGAGGTTTCGCCCTATGCCAAAGTTTGTCCTAGGCCAAAGATACGCCATGGGTGGGATCGGGGCTCATGGGTCGCGAGTTCGGGGTTGGTGGACGAGTGGGGGGTGAGTGCGAGCCGGCTACGACTCCGCGTCCGTGTCCGTGTCCGTGTCCGAAGCGATGATCGGCGCCGTCAAGCCAGCGCCCGCAGGGGCCGAACACCCTTGTGGGGCACAGTGGTTGGCTACAGCGAGACCTTCCGTTCGTCGGCCTTGAGGCCGCGGAGTGTCCACAGTCCGTACAGGGCCAGCAGCGGTTTGACGACCACCCACTCGCCAGGGCGGTAATCGTCCGCGCGCACCAGCCTCTCCGCGAGACCGGGGCGCTGCCGCCGCAGGTACGCACGGGCCTTGAGCGCATGCGCCGGCTGGGAGACGATCTTGATGCGGTCCACGTCTTCGAGGAGTGGGATCACGTTCGCGATGTTCTCCCACGTCGTCACGCTCTGGTCTTCCAGGAGCACCGTGCCGTCGAACCCAAGCACCGACTTCGCGTAGTCAGCCATCAGTTGGGCCTCCGCAACGCCTCTGCCGGGCGCACCGCCGCTGAAGATCACGCACGTCTCCTGGGCACCGCCGGCGTCGATGGAGCGAATGCCGGCACGGACTCGCCATCGGTTGATCACGTTCGCGGTGGCTTGGGGATTCCGGTACCCCAACACCACTACGGCCTCGGAAGCGCCCTCGCTGTCCCCCACCAGAACCCGGGACCAGCGCCAGTTCAGCCACTCACCCCAGGCCAGGGCCGCTACCCCGGCCGTCGCCAGCCCTGTCCTTCGCCGCATGCGGCGACTGTAGGGCACGTCAGGAGTTCTCGGCGGTCGGCTTACGCGATATGCCGGTTGATGAAACCGTGCCACACGACAGAGGCGTGCTCCGGGGTGTCCCGGTGGCCCCCGGAGAAGCCAAGCAGTTCTTTGCCGGAACTCATGAAGGCGTCGAACAGCTGGAGTTGCCCCGTACGCGGGAAGATCTCGTCGTCCCACTGCACATGGAAGAGGACGGGTGCGGTGATGGCGGAGGCGTCGTCCAGGACGCGGTGCGGGGCGTGAAGTCCGGTATTGATGCCGGGAGTTGACTGTGTGCCGAACTTCCGAACACCGCGCACCTCAGCCCCGGCCCGAGGGCGCGTGCGGCAGCGAGGCCGAAGCGCGTGCCCATGGACAGCCCGAAGTACGCCTGACGTGCCGGGTCGGCCGTCCCGACGTCCACCAGGAGGTCACGCGCGGCGACCCAGTCGTCAGCCATGCGGTCCAGCACCCGACCGACACCCTCGGCGGCCATCCGGCTCTGGTACTCCACCGGCGTGAGCGGGGATGCCACCCGCTCGCCGAGGAACGGACCATCGATCGCTACGGCCGCGCAGCCGGACGAGGTGATCCGGTCGGCCATCGACAAGATCCGGTCACTGTGCCGATGGCCGCCGCCACCGTGCCCCAGCAGCACCAGAGGCACTGCCCCTGACCTATCGCTCGGGGTCCACACGGTGCCTGGAATCATCGAGAGCGGCCGGTTGATCACGAACGAGCGCTGTGTGGAGTGATCGGAGCCCGGGCGGCACTCGGACCAGACCACTTGCCGACTCACACCCCCATCAAAACACGGGAAAATCCAAGCCCGCCACAGTTGTTCAAGGCTTCGACTGTCCATGGCTTCGACACTGGAGAGGGCCGTCCCCATGTCAGATCTCGTATCAGATCTCGCTGCCGAGCTCACGGCGTTCATGACGCGGTACGAGCAGGCCACCAATACTCACGACATCGGTCGCGTGGCGCCGTTGATCGATGCGGATGCCGTCTACTGGTTCTCCGACGGCTCCCATCGGGGCCTGGCCGAGATCACGGAAGCAATCGAGCAGACCTTCGCGGCCATCCAGGACGAGGTGTACGAAATCCAGGATCTTGAGTGGGTCGTCCTCGCCGCCGACCACGCCGTGTGCCGGTATCGATTCTCCTGGACAGGCGTGGTTGACGGCCGGCCTCGCTCCGGACAGGGACGGGGCACGAACGTGCTCGTGAAACGGGCGGCGGAGTGGAAGATGCGGCACGAACATCTGAGCCCCTGATCTGCGGTTCCGCTCGCAGCCCGACGAACGACCTTCCCGTCGATGTTGAGCGAGCCGACGACCGACCGCAGGCTCACGACGAGACCCCGCCGACGGAACCGGTACGGGCAGCCGACGTGGAGGAGTCGAGCCCACCGGTCCGTCGGGCATGCCCCGCGGCCCGACCACCACGGTGCCGAGCCGCCCCGCGCGCAGGGCGGCAGCACACTCACCGCCAGCCGAGCTCCGGTGCCACGTGAGTCAGGATGCTCTCCAGCACATGGGCGTTGTAGTCGACCCCGAGCTGGTTCGGGACGGTCAGCAGGAGGGTGTCCGCGGCCTGGATGGCCTCGTCCTCTTGGAGCTGCTTCACCAGGATGTCCGGCTCGGCGGCGTACGAGCGTCCGAAGATCGCCCTGGTCGTGTCGTCGATCATGCCGACCTGGTCCCGCGAGTTGCGGTCGTTGCCGAAGTAGGCCCGGTCCATGTCGTCGGTCAGGGCGAAGATGCTGCGGCTGACCGACACCCGGGGCTCGCGCGTGTGGCCCGCCTCCTTGTACGCCTCGCGGTACGCCTCGATCTGCTTGCGCTGCTGGACGTGCAGCGGCTCGCCCGTCTCGTCGTCCTTCAGCGTGGAACTCTGCAGGTTCATCCCCAGCTTCGCGGCCCAGACGGCGGTCGCGTTCGAGCTGGAGCCCCACCAGATCCGTTCGCGCAGCCCCTCGGAGTACGGCTCGACGCGCAGCAGCCCCGGCGGGTTGGCGAACATCGGCCGCGGGTTCGGCCGCGCGAAACCCTCGCCCTCGATCACCTTGAGAAAGGCCTCGGCGTGCTGGCGGGCCATGTCCGCGCCGGTCTCCCCCTCCGCAGGGGCGTAGCCGAAGTACCGCCAGCCGTCGATCACCTGCTCCGGTGAGCCACGGCTGATGCCGAGCTGCAGTCGGCCGCCGGAGATGAGGTCGGCGGCGCCCGCGTTCTCGGCCATGTACAGCGGGTTCTCGTAGCGCATGTCGATCACGCCGGTGCCGATCTCGATCTTCGAGGTTCGCGCGCCGATCGCCGAGAGCAGCGGGAACGGGCTGCCCGCCTGCTGCGCGAAGTGGTGCACGCGGAAGTACGCACCGTCCGCGCCGAGTTCCTCGGCGGCGACCGCCAGGTCGATGGACTGGTGCAGGAAGTCGGCAGCGGACCGGGTCTTGGAGTGCGGACTCGGCGACCAGTGACCAAAGGAGAGAAAACCTATCTTCTTCACACCGCCTGAAGCGTCCGGCGGCCACGATTGATTCCCCGCGCCCGCATGGTGTGACCAGGCCATCCGGTCGACGCGGCCCGCACGGAATCCGTCTCAGCAGTGCGACTGCCGCGTCCGTGACAGCGAAACCGGTGAGGGAGAAAGCAGACCTGATGTTCGGCTTGAGCGAACTTGCCCTGATCCTCCTCGTCGTCGTGGTCGTCCTCGGGATCAAGAAGCTGCCGGAGCTGACGCGTTCGGCGTGCAAGGCGACCCGCATCTTCAAGAGCGAGGCCAGGGCGCTCAAGGAGGACGACTCGCGGCGACCCTGACGACTAGGGCCTGTCCGGCGGATCAGGTCGCAGGAGACCAACGGCATCTGATCAGCGCCGGTGAGCGGGGCCTGGTGCGTGCAGCTGCAAGGCGGAGGAGGGCGGCAACGCGATGGGGGTCCCCCCGCGCGAGGTCGTTCGAGCGTGGGGGAGTTGGCAACCGACGACAACGCCGCTGGGGGTCCCCCCCCCCACGCCTTTAAGGCAGTGGGGGAGTGCGTGCCAGGCCCCGCGTCTGCGGCATGATCCGCCGGACAGGCCCTAGTCCGGCTGGGCGGCGAACAGTTCGAGGTGCGCGCACGTCGGACAGCGATAGGCGTCGATCTGCCAACGCGGTCGGCCCATCTTTCTGGCGTTGCCGAGCGGGCCTCGCTGAAGGGGGCCCGCGATCCACCGTGCGAACCCGCGGGCGCCCTGCCCGGACTCCTCGACGAAACCCGGCTCCAGCCCCACCGCACCGCATTGCGTGCACCGTATGTTGTTCATCGGGGGACGGTTCCCTTCATCGCGCTGTTCGACACCCGGAGTTGAAACGTCGGACAGGGCCACCGCCGTCACGGCGCCTGTGATGGGGAGGCGCGCGAGCGGGGCATCGGGCGTGGCCATGCCGGTGCGGCCGCCGGTGCCGTCGTCCTGCTCATCACCTCATCGCCTACCGCGTACCGTTCGTCAACTCCCGTCACGGACTCGGCAGTTCGGTAGCACTGTCACAGATGGACGGCAGCCGCAAGCAGCACCGAGGCGTCCAGGTCGATCCCGCGGCAGCCAGTCAGCCCGGCCAGGAATCCTTGCGGGGTGCGACCTGCCCGCCGAGCCCCCTCCGTACCGAACTCAGGGCGCCACCATCCGACTTGCCCACGCCGATCCGCCGCGCTTTGCCCAGGTCGACCGGCCTACACGACCTCTCCCGCTACCGGTTCTCAGACACCCACGCCGAAGTCGGAGGCGATCCCCGCCAGTCCGGACGCGTACCCCTGGCCGACCGCACGGAACTTCCACTCCGCGCCGTTGCGGTACAACTCGCCGAAGACCATCGCGGTCTCGGTCGACGCGTCCTCGGACAGGTCGTAGCGGGCGAGTTCGGCGCCGCCGGCCTGGTTGACGACGCGGATGAAGGCGTTGCGGACCTGGCCGAAGCTCTGGCTGCGGGACTCGCCGTCGTGGATCGAGACGGGGAAGACGATCTTGTCGACCTCGGCCGGTACGACGGCGAGGTCCACCTTGATGGACTCGTCGTCGCCCTCGCCCTCACCGGTGGTGTTGTCACCGGTGTGCTCCACCGAACCCTCGGGGCTCTTGAGGTTGTTGTAGAAGACGAAGTGCTGGTCGGAGATGACCTTGCCCGAGGCGTCGAGCAGCAGCGCCGAGGCGTCCAGGTCGAAGTCCGTGCCGGTCGTGGTGCGCACGTCCCAGCCCAGACCGACCAGCACCGCCGTGAGCCCCGGTGCCTCCTTGCTCAGCGAAACGTTGCCACCCTTGGACAGGGAAACACCCATGACTCATTCCTCCACGCGTACCGACGGTTCGGGTCCGCGGCACGGACCCGAACCAGAATCTACAACACTGTAGAAATAATCGAGGGGCCGGGACGGTGCGGCCGAGTACGGTCCGGCCGAGCAGTACCCCGTCGATACGATGGGACGATCGCGACCCCGCGGCGACGCAGTGGCACACAGGAGGGAGACGGAGCGTGGCGAGACCGGATCCGCGCCCTCAGCGCCGGGCTCAGGGCGAGTTGGAGACACAGGTGCTCACCGTCCTGCACACGGCCGACGCACCGGTGACCGCGGCCTGGGTGCAGGAACGCCTGGACGCCGAACTCGCGTACACGACCGTGATGACCGTGCTGAGCCGGTTGCTGGAGAAGCAGGCCGTGACCCGGGTGCGGGAGGGCCGCTCGTTCGCCTGGTCGCCGGCCGCGGACGAGGCGGGACTCGCCGCGCTGAAGATGCGCAAAGTGCTCGATCGCGAGCAGGACCGCCGGGCGGTGCTGGCCAGCTTCATCACCGCCCTCCCTGAAGACGACGAGCAACTGCTGCGCGACCTGCTGGACCAGGCCACCGACGAGTCGGCGGGCTGACGTCCCGTGGGCGTCTTCGTCTTCCTGCCGCTCGTCCTGCCGTTGACGGCCTGGCCGATCGCCCGCCTGGCCACCCAGCACCTTCATCCCCGCACCGCCACGGGCCTGTTGAGCGCCATGGCCGCCGTCATGGCGCTGTGCAGCACGCTGTGCCTGGGCCTGCTGATGGTGGTCGGCACCGCCCAACTGCCGGGCAACCCGCTGCCGGACGGCTGGTCGGACACCGAGGTGCGCGAGAGCGTGCCCCACGACGAGATCGTGGGGAAGGCCGCGATTCCCGTCCTTCTCGCCGTGGTCCTGGGCTGCGGCCGAACTCTCTGGCGCCACTGCCGAGTTCGGCGGCTGGCCCACGCGGCACTCGCCGGTCTGCGCGACACATCGGTCGCGATCCTCCCCGACGACGAGCCGTACGCCTACGCCCTCCCCGGCGGCCCACGCGACCGCATCGTGGTGACCACCGCCCTGCTCGCCTGCCTCAACTCCGGGGAACGCCGGGCCCTGTTCGCCCACGAGCGGGCCCACCTCGCCGCCCGGCACCACCGCCACCTGCTCATCGCTCAACTGGCAGCCCGGGCCAACCCGTTCCTGCTGCCACTGCGTACGGCGGTCTCCTACGTCGCGGAGCGCTGGGCGGACGAGGAAGCCGCCCAGTCCGTCGGCAGCCGCAGAGCGGTCGCCCGCGCGATCGGCAAGGCGGCCCTCGTCTCCCGCGGCACGCCGGCACCGACGCTCGCGGCCCTCGGGGCGCCGGGCCCGCTCCCCCGCCGGGTCGCCGCCCTGCTGGCCCCGCCGCCCCCGGCACGCACCTGGCCACCGCTCTTCACCACCGTGAGCCTGGCGCTCTGGAGCGCGGCGGCTGGTGCCGCCCTCTCCGCGACGCTCTCGGCGAACTCGGCCGTGACGCTGCTGCTTCTCCTGCACGCGGCGACCCCGCTCTAAGCAGAAGGCCCGCACCGCTGACAAGCAGTAGCGAAGCGGCGCACGGGCCGGGAGTCCGGCACATCCCACCTACAGCTGGCAGGACACGCCAACTCCCGTCGGCTACAGGGCTGTTGCGCTCAGAGAGACCAGATCAGTGGCCCACCTCGTGCGGCTCCTCAGCCGCGCTCTCCTGTCCGCCTGCCGTGTCGGACGCAGGTGCGGGCCTACGTAGCCGCCCGGTTAGGGGGTGGCCAGCGGCTCGGTGTAACACGGCCGCGAACAGGTCCCGCAGAGGGGAGAGCAGACTGTGCCCGCCCTCCGCTGCCGCCCCCGACAGGGCGATGCCAACCCTGGACGCGGACGTGCTGCGGGAGCACACCCGCACTGCGGTCGCCACCCTGCTGCGGGGCTGACGGCCGCTTCGACGACGGGTGCGGCCCGCCCC
>NZ_JBXVPZ010000426.1:0-8395 GCF_057961495.1 Streptomyces sp. P5F9
CCTGGACGCCTGTCAGAGCTGCCGCAGCCGCTTCGCGAACTCCGCCGCCGCCACGCCCCCGGCCTCGACCTGGTCCGGTACACGGCCGCCCTGGGCGCCGACCGCCCCTGGTTCGCCATCGGCGGCATCGACCTCGGCAACCTCGACGAGGTGCTCGAAGCGGGCGCCCGTCGCGTCGTCGTCGTACGGGCCATCACGGAGGCCGACGACCCGGGCGCGGCGGCGGCGGAGTTCGCGAAGCGGCTGCGGCAGCTCTGACAGGCGTCCAGGAAGTCGCGCTGTTGTCCGATGGGTGGACAAGGGGGCGACAAAACAGGCAAATTCCCAGTTCTGGTTGGGTGACCGCCGCCCCCTGACTAACCTGCGGGTATGGCCTTCGGAACCGCATCCACCAGGACTGATCGCGCACGCACCGTGCGGGACATGCTCGCGACCGGCAAAAGGACGTACTCGTTCGAGTTCTCCGCGCCGAAGACCCCCAAGGGCGAGCGGAACCTGTGGAGCGCGTTGCGGCGGGTCGAGGCGGTCGCCCCCGACTTCGTCTCGGTGACCTACGGCGCAGGCGGCTCCACGCGCGCGGGCACGGTCAGGGAGACCGAGCAGATCGTCGCCGACACCACGCTCACCCCGGTCGCCCACCTCACCGCGGTCAACCACTCCGTCGCCGAACTGCGCAACATCATCGGCCAGTACGCCGACGCCGGGATCCGCAACATCCTCGCCGTGCGCGGCGACCCGCCCGGCGACCCCATGGCCGACTGGGTGGCGCACCCGCAGGGGCTGACGTACGCGGCCGAACTGGTGCGGCTCATCAAGGAGTCGGGCGATTTCTGCGTCGGCGTCGCCGCCTTCCCGGAGATGCACCCGCGCTCCCCGGACTGGGACACGGACGTCGCGCACTTCGTCGACAAGTGCCGGGCGGGCGCCGACTACGCGATCACCCAGATGTTCTTCGAACCCGAGTCGTATCTGCGGCTGCGCGACCGCGTCGGGGCCGCCGGCTGCGCGACGCCGGTCATCCCCGAGGTCATGCCGGTGACCAGCGTGCGGATGCTGGAGCGGTTGCCGCAGCTCAGCAACGCCGACATCCCGGCCGCCCTGAAAGAGCGAATCCTCACAGCCAAAGACGATCCGGCCGCTGTACGCTCGATCGGAATCGAGTTCGCCACCGAGTTCTGCGCCCGGCTGCTGGCCGAGGGAGTCCCCGGACTGCACTTCATCACGCTCAACAGCTCCACGGCGTCACTTGAAATCTACGAGAACTTGGGCCTGCACCACCCACCGCAGGCCTAGACCGGTCGCTCCGGAATAGGACACACTGCGTAGCGGCCACTGGGAGAGGGGCGTACATGGGCTGGACGGTCCTCTACATCGCGTTCGGCATCGTCGCACTGTGGTTGCTCGGTGAGGTGCTGCTGCAGTACAAGGCACGCCTGCGCTGGCGGCTGCTCGCTTTCGTCGGCTTCCTGGGCGTCGTCCTCGGAGTGCTGATCCCCTCCGTCGTCGTGATCGGCCTGGGCGCGGTGGCCTTCGCCGTCGGCCAGACCTACGTCACGCTGTCGTTCCGCCGCGGCTTCGAAGCAGGCTGGGCGGTCTCGGGTCGGCCGGGCGCGGGCGGCACCAAGCGCCGCCGCGGCGAGCCCGACGAGCAGGACCCGAACCTGGACGCCTCCGGTCCCGAAGGGGCGGAGGACGGCTTCCAGGAGTACGGCCAGAACAAGGCCGCCTTCGGCCAGGACGACGACTACGACCGCGACGACGTGTTCACCCCGAACCGCCCCGTCGCCCCCACGGCCGCCGAGGCCACCTCGGTCTACGAGCCGCAGCCCCTCCCGGACGACACCGGCTCCTACGGCGTGTACAGCGCCGCCGCGTACGCGAACGCCACCGACCCCAACTACGAGGGCACGGACCAGGCGTACGCCGCGGCGGCCGCGGGCCAGACCCAGGACCAGGCCTACGCGGCGGCCGACCAGAACTACGGCTACGACAACACCTACGCGGGCTACGACCAGCAGCAGTACGGCTACGACACGACCGGCCAGCAGCAGTACGCGGCCTACTCCGACCCGTACATCGGCACCCAGACCTACGGCGGCACGGGTTACGACACGGGCTACGACGGTCAGCAGCAGTATCCCCAACAGGGCTACACGCAGGACCAGTACGGCAACGGCGGCTACGGCGGCGAGACCCCGGCCGGCGGGGTGTGGGTCCCGCAGCAGCGCAACGACGAGACCTACGGCGGCGAAATGCCGCCGGAGCAGCAGTACCCCTACCAGGGCGACGGCCAGCAACAGCCGCAGCAGCAGCCGCAGTCGGGCCCCGGCTACGACGAGCAGTACCGTTTCTGAAGCCTACTGAGACCCGATTACTGAGGTCGCTCAGAGGCTGCTTACCGGGACCCCTTGAACTGGGGTCCCTCCACGATCAGTCCGGCGACCAGCGCCCCCGACATACCGGCGTGCGCAAGCCCGCCGCCGGGGTGGGACCAGCCGCCGACCCGGTAGAGCCCGGGCACGCGCGTGGTGTTCGCCGGGTGCAGGAAACGGCCCTGCCCGGCGGCGAGTGAGGGCGCGGGCACGGCGCCGAAGCGGGCGCCCGTCTCACCCTCCGTGTGCTGCGGGGTACGCACCTCGTGCCACAACAGGCGCTCCCGCAGCCCCGGTACGGCACGCCCGGCGGCCTCCAGGAGGAAGTCCGTGTACTGCCGGACCGTGCCCCCGTCGTCCCAGCCGGCCTCGCTTGACAGCACGGCGGAGACCACCGCGGACTCGTGGTCACCGTCCGGCCGGAGCGCGGGGTCGTCGGGGCGCAGCACCGTCACCGTGGGACAGCGGGGCTCGTCACCGCCGGGGGAGGCCAGAAGGTCCAACTCGGCCTCGCGGTCCGGGGCGTGGACCACCGTCCGGTGAACGGCCCCGTCCTCACGCGGGCCGCGCAGAGCCAGCAGGAGCGTGCACCGCACCGGCCGGGGTGAGTCCGCGTCGGCCCGGACATCGCCGTCCTCGTCCAGCGGACGCTCCGTCAGGGCCCGCAGCCGCGCGGGGTCCACGTCCGCGACGACATGGTCCGCGTCAGCCACCGTGCCGTCGGCAAGCTCAATCCCCGCCGCCCGCCCGTCCTTCTCCAGCACCCGGGTGACCTCGGCTCCGAAGACGAACTCGACCCTTCTCGCCAGACACCGCTCGAACACCGCGCGCGCCAACTCCCGCATACCGCCCCGCACATACCAGGTGCCGAAGGCGTGCTCCATGTACGGCAGCACGGCCGCGCTCGCCGGAGCGGTCCGGGGATCCAGGCCGTACGCGAGCGCGTGGCTCTCCAGGAGGGCCGTCAGGCGCTCGTCGCGCAGCTCCCAGGCGCCGATCTCGGCGAGGGTGCCCGCCCGCCGGGTGCGCAGCAGCTTCTTGTGCGGGACCGACGGATACGGCTCCTGGCCGGCCAGCACCGACCAGTCGGGCCACAACGGCTCCTCCAGGAGCGGCCTGCGGGTGCGGTCCCAGGCCTCGCGGGCCCGGATCAGGAAGTCGCCCCAGCGCTGGCCCGCGCCGCCGCCCAGGGCCTCGTCCAGGGCCGTGACGACGCCCGCGCGGGACGCGTTCGGCAACGACACCTCCGTGCCGTCCGCGAAGACGTGCCGGGACGACGGGTCGACCTGGACCAGCTCGACCAGGTCCTCCAGCGGCTCCTTGCCGGTCTTGATGAACAGGTCGCGGTACACCGCGGGCACGGGCAGCAGACCGGGGCCGGTGTCGAAGGAGAACCCGTCCCGCTCGAAGCGGCGCACCGCACCGCCGTACGTCTCCGTACGCTCGTACACCGCCACCCGGTGGCCCGCGACGGCCAGCCGGGCAGCGGCCGCCATCGCGCCCATGCCGGCGCCGATCACCGCAATCCGTGCCATGCCCGCGACTTTATCGGCCGCCACTGACAGTCCGGTCGCGGGCGGTCACCAGGGGTCGTGGTCCGATGGCTGTCCGGGCGGGTGTCCCACCTGCGCGGCGAGCCGTTTCTCCTCCCGGTGCTGGGCCCGGCGGCGCAGGAACCGCCGGATCCGCGAGATCAGGAAGAACAGGACCGTGAGTCCGGCCACCAGCAGCACGGCCGCGATGATCGCCGCCGCCTGGGGATGGAACATCGCGAACGAGACGATCCCGCCGACGCCGAGATCCTCCGCGAAGCTCATGATCACGTTGCTGAACGGCTCCGGCGAGGTGTTGATCGCCATCCGCGTCCCGGCCTTGACGGTATGGCTGGCCAGTGCTGAGGAACCGCCGATCAGCCCTGCCACGACATCGTTCATCGAACCGCTGTGGCCCGCGAGCACCGCCCCGACCCACGCCCCGGCGGCCGGCCGGATCACCGTGTGCACGGAGTCCCACAGGGAGTCGACGTAGGGGATCTTGTCGGCGACCGCCTCGCACAGGAACAGGACGCCCGCTGTGACGAGGACCTCAGGGCGTTGCAGCGACTCGGGGACCGCGTCGGTCACTCCGGTCGCGCCGAAGATCCCGAGCAGCAGCACCACCGCGTACGCGTTGACGCCGCTGGCCCAGCCGCTCGTGAAGACCAGGGGGAGTACGGACACGGAGGCGATAGTAACCACTCGGCAACATGGCGTCCTGGGCCTGAGTGCGTACGGCTGAGTATCCGTACCTAGGGAGTGAGATGAGTACGCGCGCGGATGGGGTGCGACCTGCGCGAACGAGAGAGTGGTGGCACGGAAAGGGGCGCGGCTCCGGTACCGCCGACACGGGGCGGCGGAACGGGGCCCGCGCCCTTGGCCGCTCCTTCCGCCGGACTCTCGGCGGAAGAGAGGCACGGGGGAACCCTGGGACTGACCAACGGGGGTTCCGACAGGGGGGAACGTACGGGGGAGCACAAGGAGGCGCCGGTTCGGGGTGGCCCGCGGGGGACGCGGCCACAACGGACCGGCGCCTCTGCTTGTGACCTTTCGTCTTGTGACCTGTTGTCAGCGGCCGCCGCTGACCCGCCCCTGGAGCAGCCGGGACAGCGCCGCGTGGACGTCGTCCAGGGAGCGCTCCGGCTGGAACGACTGCCAGTCCAGGGCGGCCACCACGACCATGCCGATCAGCGCGGCCGCGGTCAGCCGGACGTCGATCTCAGGGCTGAACTCACCCTTGGCCACGCCCGCGTGCAGCACGTCCTCGATCGCCGCGTTCACCTGCTGCCGTACCACCATGAGCGTGGACTGCCAGGCGCGGTTGGTGCGCCACAGCTCGGCCACGTAGAGCTGGGTGAAGGACGGGTAGCGGGCGATGAAGACGAGGCCCGCGCGGACCATCGCGTCCAGGGCGTCGACCTTGGTGCCGCCGTCCCGCGCGGTCTGCTCGGCCGCCTCCCGCAACGAGGCGGTGAGGAGGCCCACGCCGTGCCGCAGCAGCTCCTCGAAGAGGACGGACTTGCTGGCGAAGTTGTAGTAGACGGTGCCCTTCGCGACCCCGGCACGCTCGGCGATCTCGTCCACCGTGGTGGCCGAGAAGCCCTGTTCGGCGATGAGCGTGACGGCCGCCTCGTAGAGCTTCTGCCGGGTGGCCTCGCGGCGCGTGCTGCCGCCCGACGGGGTGCTGCTGCTTTCCATGGGCCTGATTGTCACAGGCCCGGCTCCGGTGCCGGGCACGGGTGTCGAGCTCCTGGGCGGGGTCACAGGCTCAGCTCCGGGTGCAGCCGGTCCAGCGTCCACACCTGGCGGCGGCGCGCCGACAGCGCGGTCAGCGCGAGCGCCCCGGCGGTGAAGGCGACGAGCACCACGCACGCGTGCCACACGGGTCCCAGGCCACCGCCCGTGATGAGCCTCCGTAGGGCCTCGACGACGTAACTCATCGGCAGGAAGGGGTGGATCGCGTTGAAGAAACCCGGACTGGTCTGCACCGGATAGGTGCCGCCCGCCGACGTCAACTGGAGCATCAGCAGGGCGAGTACGAGAATCCGGCCCGCCGCTCCGAAGCGGGCGTTCAGCCACTGGACGATGGCCGCGAAGCACGCGGTCACCAGGAACAGGAAGCCGACCGTGCCGGCCGCCCGCACCATCTCCAGGCCGATCGCCCAGTGCAGTACGGCCATCAGGGCCACCGTCTGGAGCACCCCGACCGCGACCACCGGCAGCCAGCCCGCGAGCGCGATCCGCCAGGCGGAGGCACCGGCGGCGAGCGCGCGGCGGTTCATGGGCGCGATCAGCATGTAGGCCACCATCGCGCCCACCCACAGGGACAGCGGGATGAAGTACGGGGCGAATCCGGTGCCGTAGTTGGGCGCCTTGTGCAGGTCCTGGGAGGCCAGTTGGACCGGGTCGGCCATGACGCCGGTGCGCTGGTCGCGGTCCTGCTTGTCGTAGTCCGGGATCTGCGCGGCGCCGTCGTGCAGACCGCCGGCGAGCTTCCCGGAGCCGTCGACGAGCTTGTACAGGCCGCCGTTGAGATCCACGGCGCCCGTCCTGAGCTTGCCGACGCCGGTGTCCAAGTCGGCGGCGCCGGTGCCGGCGGTGCCGAGCCCGGTGTGCAGGGTCTTGGCTCCCGCGGCGACCTTCGAGGCACCGTCGTTCAACCTGTTGACCTTGGCCACCGCGTCGTCGAGGTCCTCGGAGAGGTGCGGGGCGCGGTCGGCGAGCGCCTGGGCCTGCGTCTGGAGCGTGGCCAGGTTCGCGTCGAGCTTCTTCAGGTCGCCGTTCTGGTCGGCGACCAGGCTGTTCACGTCGTCGGCGACCTTCGCCACGTCGGAGGCGGCCTGGGCGGCCTTCTTCAGGTCGGGGCAGGCGTCATCCTTCAGGACGACGCCTTCGCAGCGCGCCTTGTAGACCTCGTCCAGGGTGTCCGAGGCCGCGTGCGCGCCCTTGGCGGCGACCGGTGCCGTCTTCACGAGGGTGGCCAGGTTGGCGCGAATGGTCTTGGCCGAGTCGGCGACCAACTGAGCCGTGTCCCCGATGGTCTTCTCGTTGTCCTTCAGGAAGGGGCCCGCCTTGCCGGCGACCCCGTTGACCGTGTCGGCAAGCGTCTGCGTCCCCGCCGCCACCTGCTGTGAGCCGTCCTCCAGGTCGCCCGCGCCCGTGTCCAGCTTCTTCAGGCCCTTGGAGAGCTTGCCGCTGCCCTTCTTGGCGTCCTTCAGGCCGTTGGCGAGATCCTTGGAACCCTCCTCGGCCGTACCGATGCCGCCCTTGAGTTTGTCGGCGCCGTCCGCGGCTTTCACGGTCTGGCCGTGGATGTCGGAGAACGACACGAAGATGCGGTCCAGGAAGGTCCGCGAGGCCTTGGTTGACGCGGCCGACCGCACCTCGCTGAACACCGTCCGGGAGATCTGCCCGACGATGTAATTGTTCGCGTCGTTCGTCCGCACCTGGAGCGCGCCCGTCTCCGGGGAGTCGCCCGCGCTGGAGGTGACGCGCTTGCTGAAGTCGGCAGGCATGGTCAGCGACAAGTAGTACGTGCCGTCCTCGACGCCCTTCCGCGCGGTGGCCGCACTCACCACGTGCCAGTCGAACGTTCCGCTGTCCCGCAGCCCCTTGGTGATGTCGGCGCCCGCGGTGACCTTCTTCCCGTCGGCACTCGCCCCCTTGTCGTCGTTGACGAGCGCCACGGGGATGCGGTCCAGGCGGCCGTACGGGTCCCAGAAGGACCACAGGTACAAGGCGCCGTAGAGCAGCGGCAGCAGCAGGAGGGCGACGAGCGCCGCGCGTGGAAGCTTCCCCCTGCCGAAGCGCTTGAGCTCAAGCGCGGCCAGTCGTGGCGCGTGCATCGGCCTTCTCCGTCCCCTCGGTGGACACCGCTACGACAGTCGTTCCGGAATCGGCGAGCGACCTCAACAGCGCCCAGATCTCGGCCCGTTCGGCATCCGAGAGCTTGAGGTCGACGTCGTCCACACCGAGCAGAGCGGGCCGCCCGATGAGCGCCAGCGCGATGGACAGCCGCAATTCCTGCGGCCGTTCCAGGTCCCGTACGGCGGTCCGCCCGCCCTTGGGCAGCGCCTCGCGGTCGAGCCCGGCGGCGGTCAGCGCCCGCTCGATCCGCAGCCCCGCCTCGACGGCGCGCTCGGTGCGGGGCCGCAGCAGCCCGCGTACCGAGTCCCCGAACCGCCGTTGCAGCAGCGCCCGTTCGCGCAGATGCTCGCCGACGGTCAGCGCCGGTTCGAGGTCGGTGACCCCGGCGACATTGGCCGGCGCGCTGATCCGGCGTACGGCCGCCGACTGCTTCGGGAGCGTGAACTCGCCCACGGCGGCGGTCCCTTCGGACGCCTTCATCCGCCCGGTGAGCGCGAGCAGCAGGCTCGTACGCCCGGACCCGGACGGCCCCTCGACGGCGATCAGCGAGCCGGGCCGGGCGTCCAGGGAGATCCCCCGGAACGCCCAGCCGCGCGGCCCCTCGACCCCGAAGTCCTCGGC
>NZ_JBXVPZ010000427.1:0-8371 GCF_057961495.1 Streptomyces sp. P5F9
GAGTTGGGGGAGGGCGGGGGTGAACTGTCTGGCATGCGCTGTTCCTCCAGCGGCGCCCATGGCGACGGCAGTGACCGTGAAAGCCAGGTGTGTGAACGGTGAAACAGTAGTGGAGCGAGAGGTGTCCGAGCAGCCCTTTCAGTGAGCGGTTTCTATGGGATCGTTATGTACACTCGTACACATGGGATTCCTGATGCTCCTCACGGCGATCGCCGCGGAGGTGGGCGGCACCACCGCCATGAAGTTCAGCCACGGCTTCAGCCGGTTGTGGCCGTCGGTCCTCACGGTCCTCGGATACGTGCTCTCCTTCGCGCTGCTCGCGCAGACGCTGAAGTCCATGTCGGTCGGTACGGCCTACGCGATCTGGGCGGGCCTCGGCACCGCCGCCATCGTGGGGATCGGGACGGTGTTCCTCGGCGAGGGCATGACCCTCGCGAAGGCCGCCGGCATCGCGCTGATCATCGTCGGGGTCGTGGTCCTCAACCTCGGCGGTGCGCACTGATGGCCAGGGGAGGCACGCACTGATGGCCCGGCGTTACGACCCCGAGCGGCGGCAGCGGATCATCGACGCGGCGATCCGGGTGGTCGGGGAGAAGGGCATCGCGGGTCTCAGCCACCGTTCCGTCGCCGCCGAGGCCGATGTTCCGCTCGGCTCGACGACGTACCACTTCACGACCCTCGACGAACTGATGGTCGCGGCGCTGCGCCAGGCCAACGAGGCCTTCGCCAAGGTGATCGCCTCGCGGGGTGGTCTTGAGGACCCGCGCACCGACCTGGCCGGGGAGCTGGCCGGCTGGATGGGGGAGTGGCTCGCGGGTGACCGCACGGGCGTCGAGTTGGAGTACGAGCTGTACCTGGCCGCCCTGCGGCGACCCGCCCTGCGCCCCGTCGCCGACGAATGGGCCCGCGACCTCGCCGACCAACTGGCCCGGCGGACCGACCCGGTGACCGCGCGGGCGCTCGTCGCGCTGATCGACGGGATCTGTCTGCAGGTGCTGTTGACGGGCACGCCGTATGACGAGGCGTATGCGCGGGAGGTGTTGGGGCGGGTGATTCCGCGGCCCGCGGAGGGCTGAAGCGCTTTCCGCACCCCTCACGAACAACTATCCGGCTCCGTGAACTCTTCGGCCCTCACCGGGTAACAGGAGCCGACACGACGGCATGTCGACGCCGTCGGCGCTACTGACGAATCGGGGGAAACCTGGTGAGCGGACCACCGCCGGGTGCGGCGCGGGACGGCGACGACGCGGAGGTCCTCGCCCGGTCGTTGGAGCAGCCGGAGTCGTTCGCCCTGCTCTACGACCGGTACGCGGCGGACATCCACCGGTACGCGGCGCGGCGGCTGGGCGACGGCGCGGCCGACGACTCCCCCACGCTCGAATGCGCTCGCGCGGGGGGACCCCCATGGCCGACACCTTCCTCACGGCGTTCCGCATCCGCTCGCGCTATGACCTCACGCGGGCCAACGCGCGCCCCTGGCTCTACGGCATCGCGGGCAACCTCATCGGCAAGCAGCGCCGTACCGAGGTGCGGGCGCTCAAGGCCTTGGCCCGCACCGGGCGTGACCCCGTCGCCGCGTCCTGGGGGGACTCCTGGGTCGAGGACACCGACAGCCGGATCGCCGCGCAGGGTCCGCTCGCCGGTGCCCTCGCCGCGCTCTCGGCGGGCGACCGGAACGTGCTGCTGCTCGTCGCCTGGGCCGATCTCACCTACCAGGAGGTCGCCGAGGCGCTGGACATCCCGGTGGGCACGGTCCGTTCCCGGCTCAACAGGGCGCGGCGCAAGGTGCGTTCGGCACTGGGCGCCGATCCCGCATTCGTGAACGACGCGGCGGAGGTGGCGTAGCGATGGACGAGATGACGCAGGTGCGTGAACTGCGCGCCGGAGCGCCGGTACCCGACCGCGGACGGCTCGCGGCGGGGCGTGCACGGCTGACCGAGGCGGCCCGGGCCGGCGGGCGGCGCCACATGCTGTGGCGGCGGCGGGAGTTCGTGATCGTCGCCGTGGTGGCGGCGGTCACCGCGGTGGCCGTCACCGTCACCGTGCTGCTGGGCGGCACCGCCCCCGGCGCCCGCAAGGTGGAGCCCGCGCGCACGCCCGACGCGAGCCTGAAGGGGCTCGGCGCGGCCCAACTCCTGGAGCGGGCGGCGGACTTGGTCGAGACGGAGCCGGACTCCGCCGTACCGAGGGCCGATCAGTGGATCTACACCCTGCAGATGTCGGAGGCGTCCACGGCGGCGGTGACCGAGATGCCGAGCTGGATCCGCTACGACGGCACCGCGGCGGCGTCCGAGGGCATCGTCCCCAAGGGGCAGCGCCCCCAACTCATCGTCACCCCCATGCACTTGGAGAACGGCGGGGAGGGCGACGACCGTTCGCCGCGCGAGATGTACCGGGTCCTGACGGCGCTGCCCGCCGGCGGTGAGCAGACCCTGAAGTTCCTCCGGCACAAGAACGCCATCGCCGACCAGAAGGGACGGACCCAGGCCCAGTCGGACTACACCGAGATCAGTGTCCTCCTGACCGCCCATCTGATGGCGTCCAAGGGGCTTGCCTCGCTCTACCGCGCCCTCGCGACCCTGCCCGGCGGCCAGGTCACCGACCACCTGGTGAAGGACGCCTCGGGGCGCCGGGTGATCGCCCTGACCTATCTCAGGAGCGGCACCCTCAAGGCCGGCGCGGCGGATCAGTGGCTGCTCGACCCGCAGACCTACCGGATCGTCGGGACGCGGATGCTCCTGGACGGCAAGGCCGTCGGCGGCAGTTCGACGGCGGCGTGGGCGGTGGTGGACAAGGCCGGCGAACGCGGCTGAGCCGGCCCCCTGCCGCCGTACTGCGAGCCCGTGCGTGTCGTTCCCTGAGACGCCCCGCGCACGAGTTGGTCCCCGCCGCCCCCGCCAGGTTAGGTTTCCCTCATGACCGACACGACCGCACCTCGCACCACCGGCGCCGTTGCCGCCGGGCTCGCCACCGTCGCCGCCGACGGGACCGTTCTCGACACCTGGTTCCCCGCGCCCGAACTGTCCGCCGAACCCGGGCCCGCCGGTACGGAGAGCCTGTCCGCCGAGCGTGCCGTGGAGCTGCTCGGTGAGGGTGCGGCCAAGGCGATCGGCCCTGACGTCCGCCGGGGCGTCGAGGTCATCGCGGTCCGCACGGTCGTCGCCTCCCTCGACGACAAGCCGCTCGACGCGCACGACGTGTACCTGCGCCTGCACCTCCTCTCGCACCGGCTGGTCAAGCCGCACGGCCAGAGCCTGGACGGCATGTTCGGCTTCCTCGCCAACGTCGCCTGGACCTCGCTCGGCCCGGTCGCCGTGGACGACGTCGAGAAGGTACGGCTGAACGCGCGCGCCGAGGGCCTGCACCTCCAGGTCACGTCGATCGACAAGTTCCCGCGCATGACGGACTACGTGGCCCCGAAGGGCGTCCGTATCGCCGACGCCGACCGGGTCCGCCTGGGCGCGCACCTCGCCGAGGGCACCACCGTCATGCACGAGGGCTTCGTCAACTTCAACGCCGGCACGCTCGGCACGTCGATGGTCGAGGGCCGGATCTCCGCCGGTGTCGTGGTCGGCGACGGTTCGGACATCGGCGGCGGCGCCTCCACGATGGGCACGCTGTCCGGCGGCGGCAACGTCCGCATCACCATCGGCGAGCGCTGCCTGGTCGGCGCCGAGGCGGGCGTCGGGATCGCGCTGGGCGACGAGTGCGTCGTCGAGGCCGGCCTCTACGTCACCGCCGGCACCCGCGTCACGATGCCCGACGGCCAGATCGTCAAGGCCCGCGAACTCTCCGGCGCCTCCCACATCCTCTTCCGCCGCAACTCGGTCACCGGCACGGTCGAGGCCCGCCCGAACAACGCGGTCTGGGGCGGCCTGAACGAGATCCTGCACAGCCACAACTAGGGGTTCGGGTATGTGAGTTGAGCGCCTTCCCGTTCGCCGGGAGGGCGCTCTGCTCATGTGGACCTCATGCCCGCACGGCCGCCGCGAACTCCGCCAGCGCCACGAAGTCCCCCTCACGCAGCCCGAATCGGGGATTCACGTGGTGCAGCAGCGCCGGGCCCGGGTGGTGGGCGGTCACGAACATCCCGGTGCCGAAGTCGACGTAGGGCAGCTCGGGCAGGCCGACGACGGGGCCGATCCAGCGGTGCGCGGTGCCCATCCAGGTGGTCGCCCAGCACAGGTCGTAGCCGAGACCGAGCAGCGCCTGGCCGTGCGCGGGGTTCAGCCAGACCCGTAGCGGGCGGGGCCGGTCGGGCAGGGGGACACGGATCGTCGTGTAGCCCTCGGGGCGTCGCTCCCGTTGCGCGGCGTACGGGTTGAGGGGGCCGTCGACGTCGAGGAACAGCAGGGGGCGGCGGCTCATGTGGCCACCGTAGGGGAGTGGTTGTGTGAGGCGGGCGGGAATTTCTCGTGGCGGCAGGCATAGCGGGCGGTGTCCGTACGCGTCACAGGGATCACAGGGGGCGGGGCATCGTGTGCCGTCGGGGAAGTGAGTGAAGGTGACGATGGATGCCGAAGGGCTGGAAGGTTTCCGGGACTTCGTGGACAACAGGTCGTCGGCACTGCTGAGGACCGCCGTGCTGCTCAGCGGGGGAGACAGGTACGCCGGTGAGGATCTGCTGCAGAACGCCCTGGCCAAGGCGGCCGGGCGGTGGGAGCGGATCGACGAACCCGAGGCGTACGTACGGCAGATCCTCTACCGGCAGCAGGTCAGCCGGTGGCGGCTGAAGTGGCGAAGACGCGAACTGACCGTCGCCGAACCGCCGGAGACCCGCGCGGACACGGACGCCTCGTCCGCCGCCGAGCTGCGCGTCGTGATGCGCGAGGCGCTGTCCCGGCTCACCCCCCGCCAGCGCACCGTTCTCGTGCTCCGCTACTTCGAGGACCTGCCGGAGGCCGAAGTGGCCCGGCTGCTCGGCTGTTCCGTCGGCACCGTACGGTCCACCACCCACCGTTCCCTGGCCCGACTGCGCGTCCTCGCACCGGAGTTGGCCGCCCTGGGCCCGGCCGGCACCGAGCTCGGGTCCTCCCGTGACCACGCGCCCGTGGAGGTGCGCCCGTGAACGTCGACGATCTCCTGCGCGACACACTGCGCGAACAGGCCGCCGAACAGCCCCCGACGGGACCGGGGTTCGCCGACTGGGTGCTCGCCGTCCGCCGGCGCCGCCGTACCCGCCAGCTCGTGGCCGCCGTCGTCGCGACGGTCGCCGTGATCGCCGTCGCGGTGGGTGTGCCGCGGCTCTCCTCGGGTGAGGACGACGTCCGTCCGACGGGTGTCGTGGACCGCGAGAACACGAGCGCCCACCCGAACCAGTCGCCGCCGCGCGAGCTGATCGCCGCCGGGAACACGGCACTTGCCGCCTATTACATCCCGACCAAGGTCACGCTGTCGGCCAGGGAGTCCGTCTCCGAGCGCACCTACTGGCTGTTCGACCGGAAGACCGGCACCTATGTGAAGGCCCCCAAGTGGTCGGTCGTCACCGTCGCCCCGGGCATGAAGACCGCCGCCGTCCTGGAACGGACCCTGCCCGCCTCCCGGATCGGCCTGCTCGACCTGGCCACCGGCGAGGTGAAGCGGTGGATCCAGGTCAGTCACAAGGTCGGTGGTCTGTCGTTCTCGGACGACGGCCGGAAGCTGGTCGCGACGACCTACACCCACAACCCCGACGCGGAATTCCACCCGGCGGACCCCAACGTCGGGGAGCCCGACGTACCGTCGAGCCGCACCGGTTTCTACGTCCTCGACGTGGCCTCCGGCAAGGGCTCCTGGGCCGGGGTCACGGTCGGCGGCCAGCGGGCGGACGGCCTGACCACCTCCACCAACAACCGCCAGGACTTCGCCCTTACCCGCGACGGCAGGTACATCTGGGCCGGCCTCCCCTCCGACGAGGTCAACAAGCTGTTCTACGACTTCACGGGCGCCGAGGTCCCCGCACCGGAGGACGGCAGCAAGTACCTGGTCTGGTTCGTCGACGCGGGGCTGTCCCCGGACGGCAAGCTCGTCGCCGGTGACTTCGCGGGGACGTCGTGGCCCACCTCGTCGTACATCGTCGACTCCGCCACTGGCGAGAAGAGCGAGGTCCGGGGGCAGCAACTGCTCGCCTGGGCCGACGACAAGTCGCTCATCGCCTGGGACGTGGGCGACGGGACGAACGGGAGCGAATTCCACACGCGGCTCATGCTGGTCACCGTCGGCAGCGACAAGGAAGTACCGCTGAGCGGCTACCTCGGGGGCAAGTCCGACGTCAGCGCCGGACGGTGGGTGCCCGTCTTCGCCCAACGCTGAGAGACCGCCGCCGACTTGGCGCCGGTCCGGTCATACGGCGATGAACTCCTCGTACGCCGCCAGCAGCCCGTCGGCCGCATCCCGGCCGGCGGGCCGCAGCGGAGCCCGGACCGAACCCCCGGGCAGGCCCAGCGAGTTGAGCAGCGCCTTGACCGTCACCGTGCCGGGCAGCCCCGCCGACATCATCAACTCGATGAGCGGCGTGGCGCGTTGCTGGAGGCGGGCGGACACGGGGGTGTCGCCCGCCTCGAACGCGTCCAGGATCGCCCGGAGCCGGGCGGGGACGACGTTCGCGACCGTGCTCACATAGCCCGCCCCGCCCACCGCGTACAGCGCCAGAATGTGCTCGTCGCAGCCCGCGTAGTACGCCAACTCCGTGCGGTCCAGCACCTTCTGGGTGCCGAGGAAGTCGTAGGAGCAGTCCTTGACCGCGACGATCCTGGGGTGCTCGGCGAGCCGGATCATGGTCTCCGGTTCGATACGGGTGCCGGTGCGGCCCGGGATGTCGTAGAGGACGAGAGGGAGCCCGGACGCGTCGGCGACCTCGCGGAAGTGCGCCTCCAGGGCGTCCTGCGGGGGCCTGCTGTAGTACGGCGAGACCACCAACACCCCGTCCGCGCCCGCCTTTTCGGCCTGGAGGGCGAGTTCCACGGTGTGCCGGGTGTCGAAGGTGCCGACGCCCGAGACGAGGGGGACCCGGTCACCGACGGCCTCGCGGACGGCGGTGATGAGCGCCGACTTCTCCGCGTCCGTCGTGGTCGGCGACTCACCGGTCGTCCCGGACAGCACGAGCCCGTCACACCCCTCCGACACCAGCCGCTCGGCGAGGAGTTGGGCACCGGGGAGGTCGAGTTCCCCGGCCTCGGTGAAGGGGGTGATCATCGCGCACAGGGCGCGGCCGAAGGGGGGAGGGGCGGAGCGGACTGTGGTCGTCATGGGAGTAGTCTCGGCAGAGCGATGGTGAAGCACCACTTAATTCTTCTACCGGGTATTGATAAGGGATGCTGCGGAATGGGTGGCATCTGGACACCGGCCGCCGTGGCCCTGGCCACAAGGCCCTATGTCCAATTGACCCCCTCATGGGTCACCATGGCCAGGAAGGTCACCGACGTGGGAAGTTGATCCACCCCTGGTCACGGGAGGCGTCATGAAGCTCGGCAAGGCACTGGCCACCGGAGTCGCCGAAGAGCGGCCGCAGATCCACGACGAAGGACTCGAACTCCCCGAGGGGATCGAGGAGTTCGAGGAGACCGGGACGCTGAAGGCGCCCGAAGAGGTACCGGCCGCCCGATGAGGCTGCGGCTCCCCGAGGAACGCCCGACGGAGCCGCCGACCGGATTCAAGATCGCCCACCCGGTGCTGTCCCAGGACGGCACCCGGGCCGGGTTCACCGGTGTGTCGCTGGGCGGCGCGCTGCCGTACGGAGTCGTGGCCGACGCGTCCTGCGTCTACGGCCGCCGGCACCGTTCGCCCGCGCGACTCTGCGACTGCGGCTTCCACTGTGTGCACGAACGGGCGGCTGCGGAAGCCCTGTTGTGCACCGCCGAGCACCGCGCGGCGGTCCTCCTCGACATCACCGTGCTCGGCACCTACATCCGCTTCGAACGCGGCTTCCGCTACGCCCGCCAACGTGTCCGTACCGCCACCGTCGGCCCCTGCGACTGCGGCGCCCGGGCCGTCGCCCTCGCCGACGCCGGTTGGGGCAGGCCCGGCTGGCGCGCCCTGGCCGCCGCATGCGCGGGCTGCGTCCGCAGCCGTACGTCCGTCTCGCTCGCCGGGTTCGCCCGGCTGGCCGGGGACGGGCTGCGGGTGGCGGCGGGGAGCGGTGGCCCAGGAGACGCCCCGGCGGCGACCGCCGACCCCGGACTTCCCGAAGGGCTCGGCGTGCCCGAACTCGTCGCGGAAGCCGCCCTGTTGCAGGCCCGCCTCGACTGGTTCCAGAGCCGGTTGGCCCGCCTGGAAGGGAGTGGGGGACAGCAACACGGCGGGTCTTGACCTCAACTTTGGTCGAGGTTGAAGGCTGGTCGGTACGCGAACCCGTACCGACCAGTGGAGGCCCGCATGACCCGCCGTACCGACT
>NZ_JBXVPZ010000428.1:0-8338 GCF_057961495.1 Streptomyces sp. P5F9
CGCCCACACCACCCCCGCCAGCACGTCCCGCGTTCCGTCCGTGGCCAGTTGGGCCTGGGCGATGAAGATGCCGAGGCCCTGGCCGAAGCCGGAGAGGAGTTCGGTGGCGATGGCGAGGATGAGGGCCGTGGCGGCCGAGATACGGAGGCCGGCGGCGATGAAGGGGGCCGTGGCGGGGAGTTCGACGTGCAGGAGGATCGAGAGACGGCCGAAGCCGAAGGCGCGCAGGGTGTCCTTGGCGAGGCGGTCGGTCTCGCCGATGCCGTGGACCGTGTTGAAGAGGATGGGCCAGACCGAGGCGTAGGTGATCAGCGCGACCTCGGTCTCGGTGCCCGAGCCGAGGAGGAGGGAGACGAGGGGGATCAGTGCGACGGACGGGAGCGGGCGCAGGAACTCAATCACCGCGCGTACCGCTTCGTCGACCACCGGCACGCTGCCCAGCAGCAGACCCAGTGGAATCGCGACCGCGGCGGCGAGGGCGAGCCCGACGGCCCATGCCCGCAGGGTGACCGCCACTTGGTCCAGGAAGGCTCGGTCGGCCCCCAACTCGACTGCCCGGGCCAGGACTTCGGACGCGGGCGGCAGATAGCTGCGCCGTACGACGCCCGCCCTGCCGACGGCCTCGCAGGCGCCGAAGGCCAGCAGCACACCGAGGCCGCCGAGGGCGAGTTCCTGGCGCCGATTCACTTGACGAGGAGCGTGGCCGGGTCGATCGCCTTCGTCAACATCCCCTGTTTCCGCATGAGTTCGGTCAGGCGGCGCAGTTGGGCGGCGTCGGTGGTGGCCGGGTAGGCGGGCAGGTTGATGGTCTTGGCCTGGTCCTCGGTCACCTTGGTGTACTTGGGGAGTTCGGCGCGTACGGCGGAGGGGTCCTGCGCCGCGATCTTCGACGCCGCCTCGATCGCCCGCTTGAACGCCGTCGCGGCCTTGGCGTGTTTCTCGGCGAAGTCGCTCGTCGTGACGTAGCCGCTGATCGGCAGGGTCTGGACGGGTGCGGACCCGCCGTCGAGCAGGACCCGTGTCTTCAACTCGCCCTGGATCGCGCTGTCGAAGGGCTCGACCGCGTGGACGGCGTCGACCTGGTCCTTCTCCAGGGCGGGGCCCATCTGCGGGAAGGCGATCTGCCGGTAGACGGGGCGTCCGGCGCCCCGCTGGTCCAGGATCGCGTTGAGGGTGAGCGACTGGATGTTGTTGAGGATGTTGACGGCGACCGTTCTGCCCTTGAGGTCGGCGGCGCTCTTGATCGGCGAGTCCTTCGGGACGAGGACGTCCATCATGTGCGGTGCCGTGCGGACGCCCTCGGCGAGGATGCGCAGGTCGAGCGTGCCCTTCTCGTCGGCCTGGAGGAAGGTGACGTAGTTCGCGCTCGCGATCACGTCGACCTGCCCCTTGGACAGGGCGGGCAGGGCCTGGATGCTCTGCTGGACCGGCTGGATGGTGACGTCCAGCCCCTCCTTCACGAACAGTCCGCGGTCCCGGGCGATGTAGAGCGCCGCCGCGTCCGTGAGCGGCAACGCGGCCACGGTGACCTTCTGCCTCCCGTCGCCGGAGGAGCCGGAGTCCCCACCGCCGCCGCAGGCGACGAGCACGAGCGCGAGCACGGTCGCGCCCGCCGCCAACCTCCCTGTTCCCACCTGTAATTGACGTGAAGTCGTCATGCGAGCAAGCAATACCAGCGTTTTGGCATGATCACCACACGCGGGTCGGACAAAGATTCACTGATTGGAAAAATGCGAAACGAGTTCCTCCGAGACCCACGCGAGCGCGTCCGGCAACGCCTCCGTGGCCACCGGCAGCCACAGGGACGCGGAGACGAGCCCGGCGTCGGACAGCCGGCCCAGCTCTTCCCGCACGCTCTCGGCCGTCGCGTCGGTTCCGCCCAGCGGCCGGCCCGGCACCTTCACCGCGGGGGTGAAGCCGGGCGGCACGAGGAACAGGCCTGCCGTCAAAGCCAGTTCACTCGGGTCGCGTCCCACCTCGTCGCCGAGCAAGTCGAGCCTCGCCCGTACCCCGGTGAGCGCCTCCGCATCGACCCCGGAGCCGTGCCAAGCATCGCCGAACCGCAGCGCCCGGCGCAGCGCGGCGTCACTCCCCCCACCGATCCACACCTGCGGACCGCCCTCGGTGCGCGGCAGCACCCCGAGTCGCGGCGAGCCCTCGCCGCGCCACAACTGCCGTACGGCAGCGAGCTGTTCGTCGGTCCGGCGGCCCCGGCCCGCGAACGGGACGCCGACGGCCGCGTACTCCTCGGTGTCCCAGCCGGTGCCGACGCCCAACGTGAAGCGGCCTCTGGAGAGCCGGTCGAGGGTCGCGGTCTGGTGGGCCACGACGACCGGGTTGTACAGCGGCAGCACCAGCACGCTGGTGACCAGTCCGATCCGCCGCGTGGCTCCGGCGATCGCGGCCAGCAGGACCAGCGGGTCGGGGGTCACACCCACCTCACCGGCCACCACGTGACCGCTCGCGAAGACGTGGTCGAACCCCAACTCCTCGGCCCTGACGGCGGTTTGGAGAACCGCGTCCAACTCCGTCTCCTGGTCCGGCCACAGCCGGTGCGGTGCCACTCCGATACGCATCTCGGTCGTACTCCCCTCGTGCGACAAGAACGTGCGGCAAGAATGTCAGTGACCGACCCAACTACCCGACGGGCGCCGAGGACACCCCCCGCACCTGGATCAGCGCATGGGTGCCACCCGTACGCCAGCGTTGCCCCTCCGCCGCGACCAGCGCGGCCTCCGTGCGGGCGGCCAGGCCCGTGATCACGTCGGACTTGAGGGTGCGCAGGGCGGCGACCGGGCCCGGGAAGTACGTGGTGACGTCGGCGAACGGCGTGGTCGGTGCCCAGCGGCAATCGCCCACCAGGCGACGGTAGTTGAGGTCGCCCTTCATGATCGTCAGGGTGGCCCCGGCGAACTCGGCGCGGAGGTCGGCGGGCATCTCGGCGTACGGCAGCGGGGCGCAGGAGAAGGGGTGGGCGCGCACGGTGAGGCGGCCGTCCGCCATGGCGGACCAGAGGCGGCGGCCGTACGTCGCCGCCGCACCCGGCGCGCCGACGAGCCGGTGCAGGGCGTCGACCACGTCGGCGGTCGTGGCGTCGGAGACGTAGTAGGGGTGGGGCTTGATGTGCAACACCGCGCGCTCGATGCGCCGTTGGCCGAGGAGGTGGGCCAACAGCAGCAGATCGGGGATGAGTTCGCGGCCGGCGTTGTCGGCGACGAGGCAGAGGGTGCCGGTGCCGGTGCCGGAGAGGAGGGACCACAGCCGCTCACTGTCGTCGGTCACCAGGGCCGGGACCGGGGCCTGCGAAGCCGACTCCGCTCCGGCTGCCGAAAGGCGGAAGCCGAGGTCCGCGCGGTTGCCCCAAAGGGAGCCGTGCAGAAGGGAGTTGGCGCGTTCCTCCGGCGGCTTGGCCTCCAGCTCGTCGAGTGCGGCGAGTTCCTCGTCCGTCTCGGGGGCGTCGAGTTCGGCGCGTTTGAAGGGGCGGAACGGGTCGATGCCCTGCCAGGCGCCGGGGTCGAAGTAGCCGACGGCTTCGAGGAGTTGGCGGTAGAAGTAGCTCTCGGACCAGAGCCAGGGCACGTCGTACCAGGACTGTCCGGCGTAGGTGTCGGTGCCCCACGCCGCCCACTGGTCGTGGTCGAGGGCGTCGGCGGGGAGGGGTTCGATCGTGCCCTCGGTGCAGTTCTTCAGGAGGGTGTCGAGGGCGCGGTGCTGCCCGGGGTCGTACGGGAAGGCGTCCCGGACCTGCTGGATGATCGCGGGGTGCCGTTCGGCCAGCACGCTGCGGGGGAACGAGTCCGGCTCGTTGCCGAGGATCACGGGCGCGGTGGGGGTGTCGGGCATGCGCCTCACCGTACCGGGCGGGTCAGTCGGTCTCGATCTCCCGCTCCAGGCGCGCGGCGAGGCTGAGATAGCGGGCGCGGCGGGGGACGGGGACCAGGCCGCGGATCACCAGGTGCCACATCTCCGCCGTTCTGCGGGGCTGTAACGCCACCGGTTCGAGGGTGCGGCCCAGGACGCGGATGCCGACGAAGAGGCCGACGAGCGTACGGGCCACGGCGTCCACGTCGGTGTCGGGGTGTGCGTCGGCCTCGGCCACGGCGCCCGCGAGTTTGCGGGAGGCGATGTCCAGCCACTCGGCGAAGGGATGCGGCATCGGGGGCCGTACCTCGATCTCCCCCGCGGCGAGCCGGAGGCCGGCGCGGGGGATGGGGCCCTCGACGGCCAGCCGCGTCATGCCGAACGTGACACGTATCAACGTCTCCAGTGAGGAGTAGCCCCTGCTGTCCATGTCCTCGGAGATCTGGCGCGAGGCCTTGGCCTGCATCTCCAGGATCGTGTGGGCCAGGTCCTCCTTGGCCGCGAAGTGGAAGTACAGGGCGCCCTTGGTGACCTGGGCTTGGTCGACGATGTCGCTCAGGCTGGTGGATTCATAGCCCTGCCGGTCGAACAGCTCGGCGGCGGCCGTGATGATCGTTGTGCGGGTCTGTTCGGCCCGTAGCTGCCTCGCCATCGACTGAGACTCTCCCGATGAAGGAAAAACAACGGCCCATGCCGTTTTTTGTTACCCCCTGTACACAGTAGCTCACCGTAGGGCGGGGTTGACCTTGCACCCGAAGACCACCAACACCCCTCACGTTCCCATCACTTGCGTCTCTCTGTCACCCCTGCCCCGGCTCTTGACCACTTTCGGTTGCTGTGGCACGTGTCAGCGCCGCTTCCCGGCCAAACAGAAGACCGACCGCCCTGGTGAGTCACCTCCGAGGAAGCGCCTCGCCCTACGGGTCAGTCGGTCTGTTTCTGTGGATTCCCTGTACCGCCGGACTACCGGGCGGAGGACACGTTGCCGCTGCCGGTGCTCACGGCCTGGACGGTCTTGGCCGCGTCCGCGAGTCCGGCGCCGCAGCCGCCCGAGCAACTGCCGGGCAGGGCACGGGCGTTGGCCTTGATGGCCGACTCGATCCGGGCCGGGGTCAGCGCGGAATTCGCTGACTTCATGAGCGCAACCAGGCCCGCGATGTGCGGGGTGGCCATGCTGGTGCCCTGGTAGTAGGCGTACGACTCGGTGGAGGGCGTCTTCGTGCCGGAGTTCAGCGTGGAGTAGATGCCGTTGGCGGTGCCGGTGCTGGTCTGACCACCGGGGGCCGAAATGTCCACGGCCGAGCCGTAGTTGGAGTAGGACGCCTTGGCGCCGGCGCGGTTGGTGGCGGCGACCGAGATGACGTTGTTGCAGTTCCCCGGGGAGTGGTTCGCCACGTTGTCGTTGTCGTTGCCGGCGGCCACGACGACCGTGGTGCCGCGGTTCACGGCGGCGGTGATCGCGCTCTGGGTGGCCGAGGTGCAGGCGCCGTCGCCGCCGAGGCTCATGTTGATGACCTTGGCGATGTTGCCGTTGGCGGGGACGCCGGAGACGCTGCCGCCGGACGCCCAGGTGATGGCGTCGATGATGTCGGAGTCGTAGCCGCCGCACTTGCCGAGGACGCGCAGCGGGGAGATCTTCGCGCCGTAGGCGATGCCCGCGATGCCCTTGCCGTTGTTGGTGGCGGCGGCGATGGTGCCCGCGACATGGGTGCCGTGCCAGGAGGAGTTGCTGGCCGGGATGCCCGAGCCGCACTCGTTGGCCGCGTAGTGGTCGCCGGGGTCGGCCGGGTTGCTGTCGCGGCCGTCGCCGTCGACCGAGACGGCGGTGTCGCTGATGAAGTCGTAGCCGGCGACGATGTTCGCGGCGAGGTCCGAGTGCGTGACGTACCCGGTGTCGATGACGGCGACGGTGACACCGCTGCCGGTCGAGGTCGGCCACGCGGCGGGCACGTTCATCCCGGCGGTGGACTCGAAGAGGTCCCACTGCTTGCTGTACTCGGTGTCGTTCGGGTCGGCCTGCGGGGTGTTCAGCCGGTCCGGTACGACGTAGGAGACCTGCGGGTCGGATCTGAACTCGGCGATGACGTCGGCGACTTCGGTCGTGCTGCGGGCGTTGCCGAGGCCGATCAGGGCGGCGCCGGTGCCGAGGCGGCGCTGGAAGTCGACGCTCTCGCCGGTCTCCTTGCCCTTTGCGGTGGCGTCGGCCTCGGCGGCGCGGTTCGAACTGGCCTCTGCCGCACCGGACTTGTAGCCGACGATGAGGCGCTCGGCGAGGGTGCCGGGGGCTGCCTCGGTCTGTCCGGACAGGGCCGGTGCGGTGGCCCGGGTGGGGGGCACCTGGGCGACGGCGACCGAGGTGGCGGCCGTAGCGAGGAGGGCCGCGGAGACCGCGGCGACGGATATCAGGGTCCGTCCTGCGGGGAATGCCGTGGGAGTGCGCAAGGGCTTGCCTTTCGTGGCCGTACTCCAAGCAGCGCGGAGCGGCGGTCGATGCGCTTCGTCGTCGAAGCGGTGGGGGGTCGAACCAGGGAGCGCCGGGCGCGGGCGGCCGCCTCGACAGGGGTCGCCTGTCGGTCAGCTGTGGCCAAACGATAGGCAAAGAGAAGGTCATACGGATACGGGGGAAACCCTCGATCAGGCCGGAAACAACCCCTGAACATCGGGGGGTTGACCGGATACATCCGGATTCGCGGCAAGAGGGACGGACTGAACGCGCCGGGCCCGCTTCCCGTATTGCACGAACAGACCGTTGCCGCCCCCGGCCGAGGAGACGTTCCGGATGTCCCGGATGACCGCACATCGCACTGCCATGGCGGCCGCCGCCATGGCCCCGCTGCTGCTCACCGTCTGGGCGGCGGGTCCGGCGCAGGCGCACGGGGCGCCGACGTATCCGGTCAGCCGGGTCTACGCCTGCTCGCCCCAGGGCGGCAGCCAGGCCGGCTCCGCTGCGTGCAAGGCGGCCATCGCCACGAACGGGGCGCCCTTCACCTACTGGGACAACCTCCGGGTCCCCGACATCAACGGCCGCGACCGGCAGCTGATCCCCGACGGGAAACTGTGCAGCGGTGGCCTGCCCGACTACAAGGGACTGAACCTCGCGCGCACCGACTGGCCGTCGACGCGGCTGACTCCGGGGGCGAAGCTGACGATGACATACGCGTCGACGATCGCGCACACCGGGACGTTCAAGTTGTATCTGACGAAGGCCGGTTACGACGCGTCGAAGCCGTTGACCTGGTCCGAGCTGCCGACGACGCCGTTCGCCGAGGTGAAGGACCCGCCGCTGACCGGCGGCGCGTACCGCATCAGGGCGACGCTGCCGACGGGCCGGACCGGGCGCCAACTGATCTACACCATCTGGCAGAACAGCAGTACCGAGGACACGTACTACTCGTGCTCGGACGTGGTGTTCCCGGGTGGCGGCGCCGCTTCGCCGACGCCTGCGACAGGGTCGGCCGGCTCGAAGGGAAAGACGGCGAGCCCGTCGTCGTCCGCTACCAAGTCCCCTGCTGCCGCGAGCAGTTCGGCCAAGGCCCCGGCATCCGCTACGGCACAGAAGGCGTCCCCTGCGGAGGAGAGCACCGCGCCGGGCAGCAGTCCGGTGGCCTCCGACACCGACGCCGCGTCGAGCGGCCCGTCGGCGCCCATGGTGGCGGGCGGCGCCGCCGCGGTGCTGGTGCTCACCGGGGGCGCCGCCCTGGCCCTGCGACTGCGTCGACGCTGAAGTCCGACTCGACGTGTACAGGCCCTACTTGCTCCTTGGCTGGTACTCCTCTTAGTTGGTGTAGACCGCCGCGCCGTTGTCCGTCACCGGGGCGTACTTCGCGGTGAAGTAGCCCGCGCTGAAGCACAGGGACGAGCCGGAGGTCTTGGTGAAGGCCTGGCTGGTGAAGTTGATGCTGGTGTCGGTGTTGCTCGACGTGCCGGTCAGGCTGGGCGCCTGGTAGACGCAGGTGATGCTGCCCAGCAGGGTGGTCAGCTTGACCGTGGTCTGGATGGTGGAGCCGCTGGCCGGGGTGACGGTCAGGGTGCCGTCCGAGACGGCCGCGGTGGTGTACGGCAGGTTGTCGACCGTGATGCTGGTGACGCCGGTGACGCCCAGGACGTTGCTGGTGCAGCTGCTGCTGTCGAAGCTCTGCCCGGAGACGGACTCGGTGGCGGTGCCCGGCGCGGTCGGGTTGTCGGTGACGGTCGCCGTGAACTGCGACGTCGTGCACTTGATGCCGCTGGTGCCGGTCGCGCTGGAGTACAGGGTGGCGCTGGTGCCGGTGGCCAGGGGCGCGGTCAGCACATCGCCGACGGCGACGGCACTGCCGCCGAGGCTGCCGGTGGTGAGCACGGTGTCGGCCGCCGACGCCGGGGCGATGAAGGGGAGGGTGAGCGCGGCGACGGAGCCGACGAGGGTGAGGACGGTGCGAGTGCGCATGCGGGTGTACCTCTTCTTTCGAAGTGGAGGTCGAACCGGGGGGTTCTCGGG
>NZ_JBXVPZ010000429.1:0-8326 GCF_057961495.1 Streptomyces sp. P5F9
GATCATGGCCTCGCCGACCCCCTCCGTCTTGATCGCCCGGAACAACTCCCGGCCCCCTTCGGGGAATTCCGCCCAGCTCATCGGCTTCACGATGGTCTCGGTGAACGCGATGCCCCGCACCCGGTCCGGATGGCGCGCGGCCCGGTCGAAGGCCAGGGCGCCACCCCAGTCGTGTCCGACCAGCACCACGTCCCCCAGCCCGAGCGCCTCGAACCAGGCGTCCAGGTACCGGGCGTGGTCGGCGAAGGTGTACGCGATCTCCGGCTTGCCCGAGTCGCCCATGCCGATGAGGTCGGGCGCCAGCAGCCGCCCGGAAGCCACACCCGGCATGACGTTCCGCCACAGGTGGGAGGAGGTCGGGTTGCCGTGCAGGAACACGATCGGCGTCCCGGTGCCCGACTCCCGGTAGGACATGGTCGAGTCGAGGACGCGGGTGGAGCGGGTTGTGGTCATCGGAACGCCACCACGTTTCGCTCGGCCCATCCCGCGAACGCACCCGGCGCCCGCCCCAGCACCCGCTCGACGTCGGGACTCACGCGCTGCTCCTCCTCGGTCGGTTCGCCGAGCAGCGCCAACGTGCCCTCGACCACGGGCAGCGGCATGAACCGTGCCATCACCTCGTGCGCCTCCGCGCGCGTCTGCTCCGCGAAGGCCACCGGCTCACCGAGCGCGGCCCCTATCGCCGCCGCCCGCGCGCGGGGTGTCGTCGGCGCGGGGCCGGTGAGGGTGTAGGTCGCGCCCATGTGCGTGGTCGTGCTCGCGTCGGTGGTCAGTACGGCGGCGGCGACCGCGGCCACGTCGTCGGGGTCCACGAAGGGCAGGCCCACATCCCCGAAGGGCGCCGCCGCCGTACGCCCCGCGCGGATCGACTCGGCCCAGGCGAACGCGTTGCTGTCCAGCCCGCCCGACCGCAGGATCGTCCAGTCGAGCCCCGACTCCCGTACGGCCGCCTCGAATCGGCGCGGATGCGTGTACGCCTCCGGACGGGTCCCGGCCCCCTGCGAGGACAGCAGCACCACCCTGCGGACACCGGCGGACTTGGCCACGTCCAGAATGTCGTACGGCCGCTCGCCCGCCACCAGCAGGAACAGCGCCCCGGCCCCCTCGAACGCGCCCCGCAGGCCGTCGGGTTCGGCCAGGTCGGCGGCCACCGCGCGCACTCCGGGCGGCACGTGGGCCTCGCTGATGTACCGGGCCACGGCGGTCACCGGGACCTGGTCCTCCGTGAGTGTCCTGAGTGTCCGCACCAGCGTCCGCCCCACGTTCCCGGTCGCACCCGTCACCACGATCATGTCGCTACCCCCGTCATGTCTAAGTTAGTTGGCTGACTAACTCCGTCGAGAAGAAGCTAGCACGCCAGACCCCTCGGTTGTCTATAGTTAGTCAGGTGACTGACTCAAAAGATTCCCGGCCCGGCGCTTCCAGCGCCCGCGGCGCCGCCGCGGGCAAACGGCAGCGTCTGACGACCGCCACCGCCCGGGTCCTGCACGAACAGGGCGTGGAGCGCACGACCATCGCCGACATCGCCCGTGCCGCCGACGTCCCGACGGGCAACGTCTACTACTACTTCAAGACCAAGGACGAGCTGATCGAGGCGGCCCTCTCCGAGCACACCGGCAACCTGGAGACCCTGACCGCACAGCTCGACCGGCTCCCCGACCCGCGCGAACGCCTCAAGGCCCTCGTCGGCGGCTGGGTCGAGCAGAAGGACACCGCGGCCCGCCACGGCTGCCCCGTGGGCACGCTCGCCGTAGAGCTGGACAAGCGCTACGAGGACGGCCTCGATCTCGCCGCGGGCCAGGTCATACGGCGGTTGGTGGACTGGGTGGCGGAGCAGTACCGGCAACTCGGCGCGGCCGACCCCGAGGGCCGTGCGCTGGCCCTGGTCGGCGCCTATCAGGGCATGTCGTTGCTCTCCAACGCCCTGCGCGACCCGGAGATCATGACCCGTGAAGGGGCCCGGCTCATAAGGGAGCTGGACAGTCCGGACGGTCTGGACAGCCGGGTCTGAGAGCCGTCAGCGCTGTCCCCGGATGCGCTGTGCGACTTCGCTGTTCTCCGTCTCCCACCAGGGTCGTACGAGATCGGGCCCTTCAGTGGAAGTCCCCGTTTCAGCCCCTGTCGCAGTCCCCGTCGAGGTCTCCGCCGGCGTCGCCCGGACCACTTCCAGTTCCGTGTCCAGACGCCGGTCCAGCGCGACCGTCTCGGCGCGTTCCGTGCGGGCCCACTGGACGAGGATCGCGAGGAGGAAGGGAAGGGCGACCAGTTCGGCGATGCTGACCATCGCGCCGCCGCCGAGCTGCTGGTCGTGCTGGACGTCGGGGGCCCAGGACGGGGAGTGGCTCAGGTACCAGGCCCCGGCGATCAGCGTGCCGTGGGTCATCACCACGATCCCCGGTACCGCGTCGATGATCCCGTCGACGAACACCAGCCCCGCCCGCACCGGATGCGTGCACCAGGCGGGCAGCGCCTCCTCCCGGGTGAGCACCGGCAGCACGAACAGGCTCCCGGCGAGCAGCAGATGGAGATACATCAGCTGGTGCAGCCAGTTGTCGGCCAGGGCGGTCTCGAAGTACGGCGTGAAGTAGATCGTCAGCTCGGTCGCGAGCACCAGGGCCGTACTGACCAGGGGGAAGGTCAGCAGCCGTACCAGGCGTCCGGTCAGCGCGGCCTGCGCGCGGGTGGCGCCGCGTTCGGGCAGGGCGCGCAGGGCCAGCCGTAGCGGATCGCCCAGGGCCAGGCCGAGCGGGGCGATCAGGTCGAGGAGGACGTTCTGGACGGCGGCCGGCCAGAACAGCACGCGGTCGTAGACGGCGAGCGCCGACATCGTCGCGACCACGATCGTGCCGAGGCCGAGCAGCGCGAACGCGGCGGTCCGTGCCACCGGCCAGGCCTCGCCGCGCCGCCTCAGCCGCAGGACGCCCCAGCCGTACAGGCCGCCGAGGAGTACGACGACCAGCAGCGCGGGGACGTCCGCCTGCCACGAGGAGAACAGCCGTCCCATGGTGAGCTGCGGCGGGGTCTCCATCGCGATCTACCTCCACGGGCGGGCGGCCGGTTCCGCCGGTTCTGTCGGATCTGCCGCAGCACTCTATGCCTCCGAGGACCGCGGCGAGGACCCGCCCCCGCGCGCCCGTGGCCCTACAGCGACTGCCGCATGATCCAGTCCCGGATGCCGGGGATCGTGTACGCGATCTGCCAGGTACCCATGTGCGCGCTGGTGGTCGAGCCGGACGGTACGGTCGTGCCGGTCTTGAACGCGGCGAAGTTCACCGGCGTCCGCAGGGCCTTCATGCCGCGGACGTCCGCCGCGAACTCGGCGGCGGTGGACTGCCCGTCCCACAGCGCCGTGCTGACCTTCGTGCCCTGTTCCTGGATGACCTCGGTGATGGCCTGCTCGCCCGGGTACGCCTTGGTGTCGTCGGCCGAGACGAGGATCCACAGGTTCTTCTTGGCGAGGGGTACCGCCTGTGCCTCCGGCCACTGCCCGGCCACGATGAACGCCGCCGCGAACAGGTCGGGGTACCTGATGTTCAGGCCGAGGGACATCATCGCGCCCATCGACTGGCCGGTCGTGTAGCGGCGGTTGGCGTCGATGCTGTACTGCCGCGTGACGGACTCGACGAGGTTCGCGGTGGCGTCGAAGAGGGTCGACGGCTCGTAGTCGTCGTCGATCACCACCGCGCCGTACTCGGGCGCGAGCACGAAGGCCTCGTGCCGGGCCTGGTCCTCCGGGCTCGCCCAGCACACCGCGCCCAGGCCCTGCACGAGCGGGCCCTCGGTCGCGACGTTGACCACGCTCGCGTCGTGCATGAACAGCACCAGCGGGTAGCTCTTGCGCGGGTTGTAGTGCTGGGGGACGAACAGGTTGTACTTGAGGGTCTGGCCGGTCGCGGGGTCGTCGAAGGTGAACTGCTGGAAGTCGTCGACGATCAGGTTCTTCACCGCGTCGGTCGTCAGCGCCGTAGTACTCGCGGCGTACTGCCTGCCGCGCGTGGTGGTGACCGTGCCGGCCTGGGTGAGCGTGGCCTTCGCGGCGACGATGGTGCCGCCGGGGGTGGTGTCGCCGACCTTCGGCCCGCCCGCGCCGACCCCGCCGCCGGAGTCACCGGTCCCGCCGGTCCCACCGGTCCCCCCGGTTCCGCCGCCGGTGCCGGAGCCCTGCCCCGTCACCCACAGGGCCGCCGCCGTGTCGTCCGGCGACAGCTCGACGATGACGAAACGGCCGTCCCGCGACCGCTCCGTGAGGTCGGCCGTGCGGTTCGTACAGACCTTCGTGACCGTGCGGTCGGTGACGGTGAACGTCGAGGTCGACAGCGTCCGGCCGTCGATGTCCCGGTCGTACTCGACGGCCACCGCGACGAGCTTCTGCCCGGCGCCGAAGACCTGGGTGATGGCGGTGAGGCCCTTCACATGGTCCCCGGTGGAATCCGTCGAACCCGTCCCGCTCGCCTCGTCCGCCGAGCTGGGGGTCGCGCTGCCGAACACCGCCAGGGCTCCGGCCGTCGCGGTCGCGGTACCGGCCATGAACCTACGCCTGTCCATGAAGGTGAGCTCCTTCGATCGAGGTTTGTCAGGGCTGCCGTGCGCCACTGTCCTGCCTCAATCTGTGAAGCGAAAGGAGAAAGGAGACCCCTTTTCACAGGTTACGCAGAAGTTTCCTGGTGGTGTGGGTTATTCGCGTCGTGCAACCTTAGATAACGCGACGCATTGGGTCTGAATTGGTGGCCTTTATTCCCCCGTTTTATCACCGGCGAAAATTCGACGGCGAGAACGAGCCGAATTCAGAGCGAACTCAGAGGGACTGGTCCATGACCCACTCCCGGATGCCGGGGATCGTGTAGGCGACCTGCCAGGTGGCCATGTGCGCGCTGGTCGTCGACCCGGCCGGTACGACGGTGCCGGTCTTGAAGGCCGCGTAGTTGACCGGCGCCTTCTGGGCTTTGAGGCTCCGCACGTCGGCGGCGAACTGGGCGGCGCTCGACCGGCCGCTCCAGACCGCGGTTCCTACGGCCGTCCCCTGCTCCTTGACGACCTTGGTGATGGCGTTCTCGCCGGAGTAGGACTTGTCGTCGTCCTGGGAGACGACGATCCAGAGTTTCTTTTTCGCCAACGGCTTCGCCAACGGCTTCGCCTGGTCCGCCGGCCACTGCCCGGCGACGACGAACGACGCCCCGAACAAGTCCGGGTACTGATGTTCAGGCCCAGCGTCATCATCGCGCCCATCGACTGGCCGGTGGCGTAGAGCCTTTTCTCGTCGAGGTTGTACTTCTTCGTGAGCGCCTGCACGAGATGGGCCGTGGCGTCGAGGAGGGGCGACGGTCTGTAGGTGTCGTCGATCACGACGGAGTCGTACTCGGGGGCGGTCGCGGTCGTAGCCCTTGGGGATGAACAGGTTGTACTTGAGGGTCTGTTTCGTCGCCGGGTCGGTGAACGTGAACTGCCGGAAGTCGTCCACGCTCAGGTTCTTCACCGCGTCGGTCGTCAGCCCCGTAGTACTCGCGGGGTAGCGCGTACCGCCGGTGGTGGTGACGGTGCCGGTCTGGGTGAGCGTGGCCCTCGCGGCGACGATGGTTCCGCCGGGGGTGCTGTCGCCGACCTTCGGGCCGCCGCCTTGTCGTCCGGGGACAGTTCGACGATGACGTAGCGGCCGTTGCCGCCGTGCGCGGCGAGGTCGGCGGAACGGTTCGGGTAGACCTTCGTGACCGTGCGGTCGGTGACCTTGAACGTGGACGTCGACAGGGCCGACCCGGTGATGTCGGTGTCGTACTCGACCGCCACGGCGATGAGTGTCTGACCGTCGCCGTAGACCTGGGTGATCGCGGTGGCGCTCCGGACATGGCCGGTGGCCGACGTCGTCTCGCTCACGGCCTCGCCCTTGGCCTCCTTCGCCGTGCACGCGACCGTCGCGCCGAGCACGGCCAGGGTGCCGACGGCACCGGACCCCACGATGAACCTGCGCCGGTCGACCACAACGGACTCCTTCTGTCTCGCCCCCTTTTCTCTCGCCCACCACATCCTGGCTCCGCGTGACTCGCAACGGGAGCCGTCGACAGCAATCGATATATCGTGATAGGCCTGGAACGTATCGGCGATACAACAACTGGAGTGATGATGCCCGCGCAGAATTCCACCAGCCCCCTGCAGGACCCTCAGATCACGGCCGTACTGAACCGACTGCGGACCGAAAGCCGCCGCCCCGCGAACGGAGGCCCGCGCGGTGGCGCGGACACCCGCGATCCGCACGCGTACGCCGACATCGGCTTCTCGATCCACGCCGATCAGGGCGACCTCATCTATCTGCTCTGCCGGGCGATCGCCGCGACGAGGGTCGTCGAGTTCGCGACGTCCGTCGGGGTGTCCACGATCTACTTCGCCGCCGCCGTGCGCGACAACGGCGGCGGCACGGTGATCGGTTCCGAGATCGTGCCGGAGAAGGCGGCCACCGCCCAACACAACCTCGCCGAGGCCGAGTTGGACAAGTACGTCGACCTGCGCGTCGGCGACGCCCGGGAGACGCTGCGCGACCTCGGCGGCCCCGTCGACTTCGCGCTCATCGACGGCTGGCCGATCAGCGACGGCGGCCCGACACTGGCCCGCCAGGTGATAGAGCTCATCGCGCCCCAACTCCGCACCGGCGCCTTCGTGATGAACGACAACGCCGAACCCGACTACCTCGACTACATCCGCGACCCGGCCAACGGCTTCCGCTCCGTGACCCTCCCGCTCAAGGGCTCAACAGAGCTGTCCGTAAAGGTGAGTTGAGGGCCCTGGGGGACAGCTCACCTCAGCCGATCGTGTTCCTACGACGGCGCACGCAGCGCGTCCACCGGCTCCATGCGGGCGGCACGCAGCGACGGATACAGCCCCGCGAGGAGCCCGACGAGCGCACCGGCGAGCGGCGCACCCAGCGCGAGCCGGAGATCGAGCACCGGCGTCCACTCCTTGAACACGGCGACGCCCACCACGACCGCGATGCCCAGGGCCGCGCCCACAACTCCCCCCAGCAGCCCGATGGTTGTCGACTCCAGCAGGAACTGTCCGGCCACCTGCCGCCGTGACGCGCCCAGGGAGCGCCGTAGCCCGATCTCGCCGACGCGTTCCATCACCGTCACCAGGGTCACGTTGGCGATGCCGATCGCGCCGACCACGAGGGAGACGAGGCCGAGGACGAGGAAGAGGCTGTTGGCGTCGTTCTGGACGCCGGCGCGGGCCTTGGACAGGTCGGGCGGTGCCACGACGGCGAGCGAGTCCTGGTGCCCGGGCGCGAGCGCGACCGGTGCCTGTCGCGCGACCTGCTTGGCCGCGCCCAGCGCCGTGTTGACGAGCACGCGGGTAATGTTCCGCAGCCCGATCCGGTCGGCCGCGGTGGTGGGCGGCACCAGCACGGCGGTGGACAGCCGCGCCTCGCGCCGGATCCCGCCGAGGATGCCGATGACGGTGTACGACTGCCCGCGGAAGAAGACCGCCGGCGCGTCCTCCACCCTTTTGATGCCGAGGAGTTGGGCCGCCTGGTCGCCGAGTACGACGACGTGGTCGCGCCGGGCGATGTCCCCGGCGTCGTAGAACCGGCCCGCGGTCATCCGCCCGTGCACGGCCGCGGGCAGGCCCGCCGAGGCGGCGACCACGGCGAGGGTCTGGCCGGACAGATCGCCGGGCGTGCTCACGTCGTTGGCCCGCACCAGCACGCTGTCGGTCGCGTCGGAGTCGGCGAGCGCCGCCACCGACTCCACCCCCGCCAGCCGCGCCACGGCATCGGTCCCCGACCACGGCACCAACGGCCCGGCGTCCTCCGCACCGGGCAGCGGTTCCGGCACGGTCACGGTCACCGAGGTCGCGGTGAGCGCGTCGAAGCGGCCGACGATCTGGTTGCCCGCGGTGGACGCGACCCCGATGGTGATGACGAGCGTGGTGATCCCGAGGACTGTGCCGAGCGTGGTCAGCGCGGACCGCACCGGCCGGGCGAGGACCCCGGCGAGGGCCTCCGTCCACAGGTCCCGGGGATCCATCCAGGGCCGCTCGACCCGCGCCGGACCCCCCAACTCCCTCTCTACGACGCTCACTTGGCCTCCTCGGCCAGGCGCCCGTCGGTGATACGGACACACCGCCCCGCCCGACGGCTGACCGCCTCGTCGTGGGTGATCACGACCAGGGTCATGCCCTGGGCGCACAGGTCGTCGAAGAGCTCCAGCACGGACAGGGTGTTCTCGGTGTCCAGGTTGCCGGTCGGCTCGTCGCAGAGCAGCAGCGCCGGGTCGCTGAGCAGCGCCCGCGCGATGGCGACCCGTTGCCGTTCCCCGCCGGACAACCGGTCGGGCCGGAAACC
>NZ_JBXVPZ010000430.1:0-8316 GCF_057961495.1 Streptomyces sp. P5F9
GTCGAGGCAGTGCCCGCTTCGCCGGCCTGGCCGAGGACGACGCCGGCACCCCGGCCCCGGGCCCCGCAGCCGTCGTACCGGAACTCCCCGCTCCCGCGCCCGCCGCTCGCCGGACCCCGCGCGGAGCCCGTTTCGCCGGGGCCGCCCGGCCGGTCGAGCGGGCGCAGCCCAAGCGGGAGCCGTTGGACGCGGAGGCGCGGCAGAGCACCGTGGAGGCCGTGCGGCGGCTCGTGGGGCTGCGGCGCGAGGGCCGTAGCGGCGAGGCGCACGCGCTGCTCGTGGAGGCCGCGTACTGGCCTGCCGCGCGTTTCCCGCTGCTCGCGGCCGAGCTGCAGCGCGCCGGGCTCGGCGCGGACTGGGCGACGCTGCTGTGGGAGGCCGCCTCGCTGCCCGCCGACCGGCTGGTCGGCGCGGCGGACGCACTGGTCGCGGCGGGCCGTACGGCGGACGGTGAGCAGATCCTGCGGCAGGGCGTGGCCCGCCCGGCGGGCGAGATAGGCGAGGCCGTGCTCGCACTGGCCGCGGAGGGGCGCCGCCGTGAGATCCACGCGCTTCTCGACGCCTACGTCCGGGTCCGCACCCCCGAGGAGGCGGCCCGCAGCGTCGCCGCCGACCCGCAGCAGCTGGTTCCGCTGCTGCTGGAGGCCGCGCAGGGCGCCTCGGACGAGTGCCACTGGGATCTGGTGCATGCCTTGCGGGTGGCGGGCTTCAGCGCGTGAGCGCTCCGCTGGGTTAGCGGGTGGGTGCGTGGTTTTTTGGCCGCGCGTCGGTGGGGGCTGGTCGCGCAGTTCCCCGCGCCCCTGTCGGGGCGCTGCACTGCACGGAGTTCATCGGATCCGCCTAGGCGGCCCAGCGGCTCACCCACCGGAGGGTGAAACACGATCGACTCCGCGGGTTAACGACGATGGTCTTGGCAAGGCTCCTCCGGAGGCTTACGTTCATCCCTCTACGGCCTTGTCTACGGGCGTAGAGGCTCTGGCGTCCCGTCGAAGGAGCAGCTCATGGCCAACGTCGTACGCGCCGCTCTGGTCCAGGCCACCTGGACCGGCGACACCGAGTCCATGGTGGCGAAACACGAGGAACACGCCCGCGAGGCGGCCCGCCAGGGCGCCCGGATCATCGGGTTCCAGGAGGTGTTCAACGCCCCCTATTTCTGTCAGGTCCAGGAACCCGAGCACTACAGCTGGGCGGAACCGGTGCCCGACGGGCCGACCGTACGTCGTATGCAACAGCTCGCGCGCGAGACCGGCATGGTGATCGTCGTCCCGGTCTTCGAGATCGAGCAGGACGGCTTCTACTACAACACCGCGGCCGTGATCGACGCCGACGGCACCTTCCTCGGCAAGTACCGCAAGCACCACATCCCGCAGGTCAAGGGCTTCTGGGAGAAGTACTACTTCAGGCCGGGCAACGCGGGCTGGCCCGTCTTCGACACCGCCGTCGGCAAGGTCGGTGTCTACATCTGCTACGACCGGCACTTCCCGGAGGGCTGGCGTCAACTCGGCCTCAACGGCGCCCAGTTGGTCTACAACCCGTCCGCCACCTCGCGGGGTCTCTCCGCCTACCTCTGGCAGCTGGAGCAGCCCGCGGCCGCCGTCGCCAACGAGTACTTCATCGCCGCGATCAACCGTGTGGGACAGGAGGAGTACGGGGACAACGACTTTTACGGGACGTCGTACTTCGTCAACCCGCGGGGCCAGTTCGTCGGCGACGTCGCCGGCGACAAGGACGAGGAACTCCTCGTGCGCGACCTGGACTTCGGGTTGATCGAGGAAGTCCGCCAGCAGTGGGCGTTCTACCGCGACCGGCGTCCCGACGCCTACGAAGGGTTGGTGCAGCCGTGACCAAGGACCTGCTGGGACGCCACCGGGACGTGCTCCCCGACTGGCTCGCCCTGTACTACCAAGACCCGTTGGAGATCACGCACGGCGAGGGCCGGCACGTCTGGGACGCCGAGGGCAACAAGTACCTCGACTTCTTCGGCGGCATCCTCACCACGATGACCGCACACGCGCTCCCCGAGGTCACCAAGGCGGTGAGCGAGCAGGCCGGGCGGATCGTCCACTCGTCCACGCTCTACCTCAACCGGCCGATGGTCGAACTCGCCGAGCGCGTCGCCCAGTTGTCCGGCATCCCCGACGCCCGCGTCTTCTTCACCACCTCGGGCACCGAGGCCAACGACACCGCCCTGATGCTGGCGACGTCGTACCGCAAGAGCAACCAGATCCTGGCCATGCGCAACAGCTACCACGGCCGTTCCTTCAGCTCGGTCGGCATCACCGGCAACCGCGGCTGGTCCCCGACCTCGCTGTCCCCGCTCCAGACGCTGTACGTCCACGGAGGTGTCCGGACGCGCGGCCCCTACGCCGACCTGAACGACGCCGAGTTCATCGCGGCCTGTGTCGAGGATCTGAAGGATCTGCTCGGGCATGTGCGTCCGCCCGCCGCCTTGATTGCCGAACCCGTCCAGGGCGTCGGCGGGTTCACCTCCCCGCCCGACGGCCTGTACGCGGCCTTCCGTGAAGTCCTCGCCGAGCGCGGGGTGTTGTGGATCGCCGACGAGGTGCAGACCGGCTGGGGGCGCACCGGCGACCACTTCTGGGGCTGGCAGGCACACGCGGAGAACGGTCCGCCGGACATCCTCACCTTCGCCAAGGGCATCGGCAACGGCATGTCCATCGGCGGTGTCGTCGCCCGCGCCGACATCATGAACTGCCTTGACTCCAACAGCATTTCGACCTTCGGCGGCACCCAGATCACCATGGCGGCCGGCCTCGCCAACCTGGCCTATCTGCTGGAGCACGACCTCCAGGGCAACGCCCGCCGCGTCGGCGGCCTCCTCATCGAGCGGCTGCGGGCCGTCGCCGCACAGCATCCCGGCGTACGGGAAGTACGCGGGCGCGGACTGATGATCGGCATCGAGCTGGTCAAGCCCGGCACCGACGAGGCCGACCCGGACGCGGCGTCCGCCGTGCTCGAAGCGGCCCGCGAGGGCGGCCTGTTGATCGGCAAGGGCGGCGGACACAACACCAGCGCCCTGCGTGTCGCCCCACCGCTGTCCCTGACCGTCGCGGAGGCCGAGGAGGGCGCCGCGATCCTCGAACGGGCTCTGAGTAGCACGCAGTAGCGCACACGCTGAACAAGGGAAGACCGTCATGACCGCCACCTTGGGAACCCTCGGAACCCTGGACCCCCTGGAGCCCGCCCTGTCGGTGCGCCAGGTCCTCGGCCTGGAACGGGTCCTCGCCGGGGAACCCGAGGTGGTGGCCGGCGCGAGCCAACTCGACCGGCCCGTGCGCTGGGTGCACGTCGCCGAGGCCGCCGACGTCGGCGTGATGCTCACCGGCGGCGAGATGGTCCTCACCACCGGCGTGCTCCTCGCCGGTGACGAGGCCGCGCAGGCCGAGTACATCCAGTCCCTGCACCGCGCGGAGGCATCCGCCGTCGTCCTGGGCCTGGGACGGGCGTTCCCCGCCCCGCCGGACGTGATGCGCCGCGCGGCCGAGCGGTGCGGGCTGCCCATGGTGGTGCTCCACCGGCCCTTCCCCTTCGCGGAGTTGACGGAAGAGGTCCAATCCCGGCTGGTACGGCGGAAGTTCGCCGCCGTCAGCCTCTCCGAGGCGGTACGGACCGCGCTCACCGGGCTCATCACCGGCGGCGCCCCGCTGCAGAGCCTGCTCGACGAGGTCGCCGCGCACAGCGCCTGTCCGGTCGTCGTCACCAACCTCGCGCACCGCGTCCTCGCCACGGCGGGGGAGCGGTCGGCCGTGGACGACGTGCTGCGCGACTGGGAGCGGATCTCCCGGCAGGCCGGCGGCAGCGAGGGCGACGGCTGGATCCGCGCAGAGTTGGGCGGGCGAGGGGAGCGCTGGGGTCAGATCATGCTGTGCGGCTACCGGGGCGACACCGCCACCGGCCGCCTCCTCGCCGACCGCGCCGCCGAGGCCCTCGTCCTGCACCGCATGCTCGGCGGCTCCGCCCACACCTGGGAGGAACAGTCCGCGCAGAGCCTGATGACCGACCTGGCGAGCGGAGTCGTACCGGCCCGCCAGCTCCTGCCCCGCGCCCGCGCGGCCGGACTCCCGGTCAACCGGCGCACCTTCGTCCCGATGGTCGTACGCGACGGCGACACGGCCCAACTCGACCGGGTGCTACGGCTGTTGGGGCTCCCTGGACTCGTCGCCGAACTGGCCGACGGAGTCACCGCCGTGCTGCTCAGCCTGCCCCGCGACCAGGACGCGGACGCCCTCGCCGCGCACTTCGCGAGCCGGCTGCGCACCGAGTCGGGGGCGTTGAAGGCGGTCGTGGCCGCCGCCGGGCAGCGCATCGTCTGGGACGACGTGCCCGCCGGTCTGCGCGAGGCACAGCACGTCGCCGACGCCGTGGCCGACTCCAGCGACGCCCTCGAACTCCCCGCCGTCGTACGCCTCAAGGACGTTCATCTGCGCGGCCTGATAAGGCTGTTGCGGGACGACCCGCAGGTGCAGTCGTTCGCCGAGCGGGAGTTGGACGGGCTGCTGTGCGCGGCCGACGAGGACCTCCTCGCCGTACTGCGGACGTATCTGGCCACCGGCCGCAACAAGTCGCGCACCGCGCAGCTCCACCATGTGTCGCGGCCCGCGCTGTACCGCCGGCTGGAGGCCATAGAAGGGCGGCTCGGGGTCGACCTCGACGACTTCGAGCAGGCCGCCTCGGTGCACATCGCGCTCCTCGCGCACGACGCGCAACAGGGGTGAAACATGGGACTACCTGCGAAAACGGCGGTGAAACATGCGGCCACGACAGGGTGACACCGTGGAACGCCGGGCGTCCGCAGACGTGACACCGTGCAACTCAAAGACCCCCTCCGGACTTCCTAGGCTCCTCGCACACCTAGCGACCGGAGGTCCCGATGAGCACAGTGATTCGTGCCGCTCTCTTCCAGACAGCCTGGACGGGCGACAAGGAGTCCATGATCCAGGTACACGAGCAGGCGGTGCGCGACGCGGCCGCGCAGGGTGCTCAAGTCCTGTGCTTCCAGGAGCTGTTCTACGGACCGTACTTCTGCCAGGTCCAGGACAAGGCGTTCTACGAGTACGCCGAGGCGATCCCGGACGGCCCGATCGTCAAGCGCTTCCAGGCGCTCGCCAAGGAGCACGGCATCGTCCTGATCCTGCCGATGTACGAGGAGGAGCAGCCCGGCGTCCTCTACAACACGGCCGCCGTGATCGACGCGGACGGCTCCTACCTCGGCAAGTACCGCAAGCACCACATCCCCCAAGTGCCGGGATTCTGGGAGAAGTTCTACTTCCGCCCGGGCAACAGCGGTTGGCCGATCTTCGACACCAAGGTCGGCAAGATCGGCGTCTACATCTGCTACGACCGGCACTTCCCGGAGGGCTGGCGTGCGCTGGGCCTCGCGGGTGCGGAGATCGTCTTCAACCCGTCGGCGACCTCGCGCGGCCTGTCGGCCTACCTGTGGCAGCTGGAGCAGCCCGCTGCGGCCGCCGCCAACGAGTACTTCGTCGGTGCCATCAACCGGGTCGGCGTCGAGGAACTGGGCGACAACGACTTCTACGGGACGACGTACTTCGTCGACCCGGAGGCCCAGTTCGTCGGCGAGGTGGCCAGCGACAAGGAGCCCGAACTGGTCGTCCGCGACCTGGACTTGGCCAAGCTGCGCGAAGTCCGCGACCGCTGGCAGTTCTACCGCGACCGCCGCCCGGACGCGTACGGCCCGCTGACCGCACCGTAAAACACGCAGGGTTCCCGCGCCCCGTTTTTAGGGGCGCGGGGAACTGCGCGACCAGCCCCCACCGACCCGCACCAGACCACAATCCAGCGGAGTCAAAACAATGAGCACCCGTACCGTAATCCGCGGCGGCCTAGTCATCACCGCGTCCGACGAACTCCACGCCGACGTCCTGATCGAAGACGGCCGTATCGCAGCCCTAGCCACCTCCGGTACGCCGACGGCCGACGCGTGGACCGCCGAGCGGGTCATCGACGCCACCGGGAAGTACGTCATCCCGGGCGGTGTCGACGCCCACACCCACATGGAGATGCCGTTCGGCGGCACCAAGGCGGCCGACACCTTCGAGACCGGCACCCGGGCCGCCGCCTGGGGCGGTACGACGACCATCGTCGACTTCGCCATCCAGAGCGTCGGCGGAGCCCTCCGCGAGGGCCTCGACGCCTGGCACGCCAAGGCCGAGGGCAACTGCGCCATCGACTACGGCTTCCACATGATCGTCTCCGACGTCAACGAGGACACCCTCAAGGAGATGGACCTGCTGGTGCAGGAGGGCGTCACCTCCTTCAAGCAGTTCATGGCCTACCCGGGCGTCTTCTACAGCGACGACGGCCAGATCCTGCGCGCCATGCAACGCGCTGCCGACAACGGCGGGTTGATCATGATGCACGCCGAGAACGGCATCGCGATCGACGTGCTGGTCGAGCAGGCGCTGGCCCGCGGCGAGAGGGACCCCCGCTATCACGGCGAGGTCCGCAAGGCCCTCCTCGAAGCCGAGGCCACCCACCGCGCCATCAAGCTCGCGCAGGTCGCCGGCGCCCCGCTCTACGTCGTGCACGTCTCCGCGATGGAGGCGGTGGCGGAACTGGCCAAGGCACGCGACGAGGGGCTCCCCGTCTTCGGCGAGACCTGTCCGCAGTACCTGTTCCTGTCGACGGACAACCTCGCCGAGCCCGACTTCGAGGGCGCGAAGTACGTGTGCAGCACACCCCTCCGGCCCAAGGAGCACCAGGCCAAGCTGTGGCAGGGCCTGCGCACCAACGACCTCCAGGTCGTCTCCACCGACCACTGCCCCTTCTGCTTCGTGGGCCAGAAGGAGCTGGGCCGGGGCGACTTCTCGAAGATCCCCAACGGCATGCCGGGCGTCGAGAACCGTATGGACCTGCTCCACCAGGGCGTCGTCGACGGGCACATCAGCCGCCGCCGCTGGATCGAGATCGCCTGCGCCTCCCCGGCGCGGATGTTCGGCCTCTACCCGAAGAAGGGCACCATCGCCCCGGGCGCCGACGCCGACGTCGTCATCTACGACCCGCACGCCGAGCAGACCGTCTCCGCCGAGTCGCACCACATGAACGTCGACTACTCGGCCTACGAGGGCAAGCGCCTCACCGGCCGCGTCGAGACCGTCCTCTCGCGCGGCGAACTCGTCATCACCGAGCGGGAGTACACCGGGCACGCGGGCCACGGCGTCTACACCCCGCGCTCCACCAGTCAGTACCTCAACTAGGAGTGGCGCACATGGACTTCGGACTCGTCCTGCAGACCGACCCGCCGGCCTCGCGGGTCATCAGCCTGATGAAGCGCGCCGAGCGCAACGGCTTCACCTACGGCTGGACCTTCGACTCCGCCGTGCTGTGGCAGGAGCCGTTCGTGATCTACAGTCAGATCCTGGCCAACACCACGAAGTTGACGGTCGGCCCGATGGTCACCAACCCGGGCACCCGCACCTGGGAGGTCACCGCCTCCACCTTCGCCACCCTCAACGACATGTTCGGCAACCGCACGGTCTGCGGCATCGGCCGCGGCGACTCCGCGATGCGCGTCGCGGGCCGAACTCCCAACACCCTGGCCCGGATCAGCGAGGCCATGAAGGTCATCAGGGCGCTGGGCTCCGGCCAGGAGGCGGACCTCGGCGGCACGGTCATCAAGTTCCCCTGGGCCAAGGAGGACGCCCAACTCCCGGTCTGGATGGCCGCGTACGGCCCCAAGGCCCTCAAGATGACCGGCGAGGAGGCCGACGGCTTCATCCTCCAGCTCTCGGACCTCTACCTCACCGAGTACATGGTCAAGGCGGTGAAGGACGCGGCCGTCGCCGCCGGGCGTGACCCGTCCGAGGTCAAGATCTGTGTGGCCGCCCCGGCCTACGTCACCGAGGACGACTCACCCGAGGCGCTCGCCCACGCGCGCGACCAGTGCCGCTGGTTCGGCGGCATGGTCGGCAACCACGTCGCCGACCTCGTCTCCAAGTACGGCGCGCACTCCGCCGCCGTACCCGAGGAACTCACGGACTACATCAAGGCCCGTGAGGGGTACGACTATTCGCATCACGGTCGTGCCGACAACCCCGACACGGCCTTCGTGCCCGACGAGATCGTCGACCGGTTCTGCATCATCGGATCGGCCGAGAAGCAGATCGAAAAGCTCAACGCCCTGCGCGAGTTGGGCGTCGACCAGTTCGCCGTCTACGACATGCACGACGCGCAGGAGGCCACGATCGACGCCTACGGGTCGAAGGTGATCCCGGCCGTCAACGCCTGAGTCAGGCACCCACCGCTCAACTCCCCGTCCCCCCACTCCAGTTCTCC
>NZ_JBXVPZ010000431.1:0-8145 GCF_057961495.1 Streptomyces sp. P5F9
CCCTTGAAGATGGGACGGGTAGGGGCGGCGGGGGCGAGAAAAGCCTCGGAGCCCCCAACTCCCCCTCTAGAACCCCAACTTCCGCAACTGCCGAGGATCCCGCTGCCAGTCCTTCGCGACCTTCACATGCAGGTCGAGAAACACCGGCGTCCCCAGCAACGCCTCGATCTGCTTACGCGACTTGATACCGACCTGCTTCAGCCGCGCGCCCTTCGGCCCGATGATGATGCCCTTCTGACTGGGCCGCTCGATGTACACGAACGCATGGATGTCGAGGAGCGGCTTGTCCGCAGGCCGGTCCTCGCGGGGCAGCATCTCCTCCACCACAACGGCGATGGAGTGCGGCAGCTCATCCCGAACCCCCTCCAGCGCGGCCTCCCGGATCAACTCCGCGATCATGACCTGCTCGGGCTCGTCGGTGAGGTCGCCCTCGGGGTACAGCGCGGGCCCCTCCGGCAGCAGGGGAATGAGCAGATCGGCCAGCAGATCCACCTGCTGGTCCGCGACCGCGGACACCGGCACGATCTCCGCCCACTCGAAGCCGAGCTCCTTGCCGAGCTGATCGATGGCGATGAGCTGCTCGGCAAGGGTCTTCGAGTCGACCAGGTCGGTCTTCGTGACGATCGCGATCTTCGGCGTCTTCTTGATGGACGCCAGTTCCTTCGCGATGAAACGGTCACCCGGGCCGAGCTTCTCGTTCGCGGGCAGGCAGAAACCGATGACGTCGACCTCGGCCCAGGTCGTCCGCACGATGTCGTTCAGCCGCTGCCCGAGCAGCGTGCGCGGCTTGTGCAGTCCAGGCGTGTCCACCAGGATCAGCTGCGCGTCCGGCCGGTGGACGATGCCGCGCACCGTGTGCCGCGTAGTCTGCGGCTGGTTGGCGGTGATCGCCACCTTCTGGCCGACCAGAGCATTCGTAAGGGTGGACTTGCCCGCGTTGGGGCGGCCCACGAAGCAGGCGAAGCCAGCGCGGTGAGGGGCCTCGGACGGCTTGGATGACGGGGTACGAACGCTCATGGCGCCCATTGTCCCTGATCCACAAGCTCCCGCCGCACAACAGTCCACCCGAGCCCGGCACGGTGAGCTTCCGGAAACCCCGCCGCAATGAAACGTCACGGAAACACCCCCGTGCGCAACCGGAAACCCGCACCGGTGACCCTCTGACGAGCCCCCACATCGTTGGAGACAACCGTGCCCCTCTCCGCCACCGAAGCCGTCACCGAAGCCACCGCCCTTGCCGCCGGGCGCATCGACACCGGCGACACCGCCTGGCTGCTCGCCGCCACCGCCCTCGTCCTGCTGATGACCCCGGGCCTGGCTCTCTTCTACGGCGGCATGGTCCGCACGAAGAGCGTCCTCAACATGCTCATGATGAGTTTCGTGTCGATCGCCCTGGTCACGGTGGTGTGGCTGGCGGCCGGTTATTCGCTCGCGTTCGGCGACGACGTCGGCGGCGGACTCATCGGCGGCCTGAAGCAAGCGGGCATGTCCGGCCTCGGCCCGGACGCCGTCCACGGCACCGTCCCCACCCTCCTCTTCGCCACCTTCCAGCTCACCTTCGCGATCATCACGGCCGCGCTGATCAGCGGCGCGGTCGCGGACCGCGTGCGGTTCGGCGCGTGGCTGGTCTTCGTCCCCGTCTGGGCGCTGCTCGTATACGTTCCCGTCGCGCACTGGGTATGGGGCCCGGGCGGCTGGATCGCGGCGCACCTCGGCGCCCTCGACTTCGCGGGCGGACTCCCGGTCGAGATCACGTCCGGCGCCTCGGGCCTGGCCCTGTGCCTGGTGGTCGGCCCCCGCCTCGGCTTCAAGAAGGACGCCATGCGCCCGCACAACCTCCCCATGGTGATGCTGGGCGCGGGCCTGCTCTGGTTCGGCTGGTTCGGCTTCAACGCCGGTTCCGCGCTCGGCGCCAACGGCCTCGCCGCCGCAGCCTTCCTCAACACCCTCACCGCCGGCTGCACCGGCCTCCTCGGCTGGCTCTTCGTGGAGCAGAAGCGCGACGGCCACCCCACCACCCTGGGCGCGGCCTCGGGCGCGGTCGCCGGCCTGGTCGCGATCACCCCGTCCTGCGGCTCCGTCTCCCTGCTCGGCGCGCTGGTCATCGGCCTCGCCGCCGGTGCCGTCTGCTCGTACGCGGTCGGCTGGAAGTTCAGGCTGAACTACGACGACTCCCTCGACGTCGTCGGCGTCCACCTGGTCGGCGGCGTCATCGGCACCCTCCTGATCGGCGTCTTCGCCACGACCGAGCTGACCGGGAAGACGGACGGCCTCCTCTACGGCGGCGGGCTCGCCCAGCTCGGCAAGCAGCTGGTGGCCGTGGCCGCCGTAGGGGCGTACGCGTTCCTCGTGACGTACGGCATCGGGAAGCTGCTCGACAAGGCGATGGGGCTGCGGGCGAGCGAAGAGGAGGAGCGGACCGGGCTTGACCTTACGGTGCACGCCGAGAGCGCATACGATCACGGCGTCCTGGGCCATGGAGCCCCGGTCGGCACATCCCTCACCTCCGCCTCCTCCGCTCAGAAGGTCAACTCCCAGGCATGAAGCTCATCACCGCGATCGTCAAGCCGTACCGCCTCGACGAGGTCAAGACGGCGCTCCAGGAGCTCGGCGTGCACGGCCTGACCGTCACCGAGGCCAGCGGCTACGGCCGGCAGCGCGGCCACACCGAGGTGTACCGCGGCGCCGAGTACCGCGTCGACCTCGTCCCCAAGGTGCGGATCGAGGTCGTCGTCGACGACGCGGACTCGGACGCCGTGATCGACGCGATCGTCAAGGCCGCGCAGACGGGGAAGATCGGGGACGGGAAGGTGTGGTCGATCCCGGTCGAGACGGTCGTACGGGTTCGGACGGGCGAACGCGGCCCCGACGCGCTCTGACCGCCAGCACTCCCCCGACGAACCCGACCGCGAGCAGCAGCGCCGCCGCGAGCCACGGCAGCGCGAAGAACGACGCGCTCGCCGACTGCTTCGTGCCCGGCGCGCTCGCGGTCAACGTGATGTCCCCCCAGTCGAGTTGGGGCGACCCCTTCCACGGCTCGCTCAGCTTCACGCTCTGCCCGGGCAGCAACTCGGCCGGAATCCTGGTCAGTCCGCGCGACAGCAACGTACGCCCGAACAACCCCTGCGCCTTCAACGTCACCTTCGGATCGAGGGTGACGTTCCCGGTGTTGTGCAGCGTGTAGGAGATCGTCGCGTCACTGTCCCCCAACCCCGGTACCAGCGGCTGGTGATGGGACACATGCACGTGTTCCACGGCGAGTGCGGGCAGCGTCGGTCCGCTGACCCGGAGATAGACGCGGGCGCCGACGGCCCGCTGTACGCCGAGCGCGAGCGATCCGTCCCCCTTGTCGACGCGTTCGTCGAGGGCGACCAACGCGCCCGGGTGGTCGCCCGGTTCGGCCCCTTCGGGCACGTGCAGCGTGAACGGCACGGTAACTGTCTTGTGGGCGGGCACAGTTACCCGGGACTTGGCGGGCTTCGCCCAGGCGCCCACGCCCCGCATCGTCTCCGTCACGGTCCGCACGGCGAACCCGCCGTCACGCGCGGTGTTGTAGGCATCGGCCGCGTACAGCCGGAAAGTCAGCGGCTTCGCCGTCTTGTTGGCGACGACCACCTTGTCCTGGATGGTCTGGCCGGGGTCGGCGGAGAGATAGAAGTACGGCCGCGCGGCGACCTGCGAGGCGGCCGGGTAGACGGACCAACTGCCGTTGTCCGCCGCGTAGCTGGAGGGTGCGGCGAGCACCCCGGAACAGAGGCCGAGGCAGAGGCTCAGGAGGAGGACGTACAGCTTGCGCATGGGTGCGGACCCCCACGGACGAGGTGTGTGGCGGTCGGGCGGGTGCGGGCGCCCGGCCACCGGAGGTGAGTCGGACGGTCAGGTGAGCGTCAGCGTGAGCACGCCGGAGTACGAGCCCGGAGGCGTGAACGCCGGTACGTTCAGGGAGAGTCCGGCGTCGACGGTGAACTGACCGCCGGTGACGGTGCCGTCGGGCGTGGACGCGAGCGTCGCTCCCGAACTGCCCACCGTGCCCGCCGAACCGCCGACACACGTGCTCGGGCTGCCCGCCTTGGTGGCGCAGGCGGGAGTCCAACTCAGCGCCCCGGCACCGATCTTGGCGCCGGGACCGGTGAAGTCGGTGACCTTGCCGGTCAGGGACCAGCCCGCGGGTCCGCCGCGGAAGTCCTGGACCGTCACCGTGTTCAGGGCGCCCGTGGAGGCACCGCCCTTGCCGAAGTCGACCGCCGAGAGGCCCACGGCGTCCCCGGCCTGGGCCATCGACAGCGTGCCCGCCTTGACGGTGGTCGTCAGCTTCTGACTCCCCGGCGGAACGGGCGTGGTGTCGTTGACGACGTAGGCGGCGGGCCCGGCACCGAGGTCAGCACTCCACGCACTGCCCTCGTAGGCCACGACCCCGGTGGTCGTCTTGTCGTTGACGACGAGAGAACCACTGATGGCACCACTCGCGCTGGCCGTGACGGTCGCCGTATCCGCGGTCTGGGCGGTCCCGGACCGTCCGGCCAGGGTCACGGTGGCACCCGGGGTGAAGTTGCTGCCGGTCACGGTGACGCCGGCGCCGGCGTTCCCGGAGGCCGAACCCAGGCTGATCGCACGGGTGTTGACCGGGGTGGTGGCGGTCGCGGTGACGGTCTCGGAGACCGGCGCCGGCGGGTTCGTCACCGTGCAGGGGGTGTCCAGCTCCAGGATGTAGCTGGTGTGGATGTTGTAGTCGCCGGGCGAGAGGGTGATCGCGCCCGGGGTGGTGACCGTGAAGGTGCCGGTCATGGAGAACGACGGGAAGGCGCCGTTGCCGGGCACCGGGTCGTTCTTCTTGGGCCCGGCCAGTGTGACGCTGCCGGTCTGGGCACCGCCGAGGGTGACCTTCCCGGTGGGCGTCATGATGTCGGCCGGCAGGGCGATCGCGGTCGGGTTGCTGGCGGCCGGCTTGACCACCGTGTACGTCACGGTGACGGTGTCGCCGACCTTCGGCGCGGTGTTGTCCACCGTGATCGCGGCGGTCGTGGTGCCGTCGATCGGCGGGATGCCCGCGACCGCCGGCGGGATGCAGTGCGTGGCGAAGTCCACGTTCGTGGACGCGCCGGCCGGACAGGCCAGCGCACCGCCCGTAGCGACCGCGAGCGCGGTCACCCCGAGCAACGACGCCCAACGGCGTCTTCGGAATGTCGTAGCCATGGCTGTGCCCCCTCCTGAGGACGATGGGCGCAGCGGCTCGTCCGCGCCCACAGGGGGCATTGATGTGGGGATCGCGTGAGAAGTCAATGGACACGGTGAAATAAACTGATGGGCCGTCAGTTCTCGCCAACGGCGGGAACCGACGGCCCAGTTGAGCCCGTGGGGGGAATTCTCAGACGTCTGCTCAGCCGACTTCCCGGCCGACTTCTCAGTCGAACACGAACGGACCCGGGGACTGCGGTCCGGTGGCCGTGCACGTGACGGCGACCCCGAAGATCGTCATCTGCAGCGACCCGCCGTACGCCTCCAGGCTGTCACCGGAGGCCACGGTCCCGTCGAGCGGACCGACGGTGACGGCGTCGCCGGTCGCCATGGCCGGGTTCTTCGTGCCGCTGAAGACGGTGGTGCCACCGCTCGCGTTCTCGAACGTGAAGGTGGAAGAGATGGAGTCCTGCGACAGGGCGAGTGGCGCCGTGATGGAGGAGGTGATGGTGACCGTGGCCGCGGTGCCGTCCTGCGTGGCGGTGAGCGTGGCCGCACCACCGCCGAAGATGCCGCAGTCCGCGGTGATCGTCGCCGTCTGGGGAGTGACGGCGAGCGCGCTGGGCGCGAACGCCAGCGAGGCGGCCGCGAGGACCCCCGTCACCAGTGCCGCACCGGTACCGATCCGCTTGCTTCTCAGCTTGCCTTTCATGGGTCTGGTTCCCTTCCCGTGTCTGGGAATGCCATGTGGGGATGGACGGGAGAAACACCTCAGAGCCCCCTCCCGGACGCGGTGCGGTGCGCCACGAGAGCGAGAATCTGACGGTCCGTCGGAAACTACGGTTCCATTGATGCGCGGGGGACGGGGGGAGAGCAAGGGCGAAATCCGGACGGGTTACTTCCGGACAGGGCGGGCACTTTTCAGCGCAGGTCGGCAAATTTCAGCCCGTCCGGCGTTTGAGGACGAGGCCCCTTCAGGGCCGATGGGGGTCTGGGGGCGCAGCCCCCAGCACCACCTCAGCCAGCAGCAACCGTCAGACGGACAACCCCGTCCGGCGAAGCCACGTGCACCGGGGTCTCCGCCCCACCCAGATCCCGTACAGCCGCCAGATCCTCCGCAGCCACAGACTCCGCCTCAGTAACGACCGCCGCCGCCTCCAACGACTTCGCCCCGGAAGCCACAGCCATGGCCACAGCCGTCTGCAACGCGCTCAGCCTCAGCGACGAAAGGGCAACCGTCCCGGCGACATACGTACGCCCCGTCTCATCCCGTACGGCCGCGCCCTCTGGCACACCATTACGGGCCCGAGCCGAACGGGCCAGGGTGACGATCTTGCGGTCCTCGGGATCAAGCGCGCTGCTCTCGGTCATGACCAGAGCATACGAAGAAGTACCAGCGCTATCCGGCCACGGGGTACATCGCACCCCGCCGCCCCTCCGGAGAGGCCAGCCACTCCAGCTTCCCCACGGTGTTCGCCTCGTCCAACGGCGTGTGCAGCACGATCGTGAGATCGGGCCGCGCCGGCACCTTCAACGCCGTCGACTCGACACACAGCAGACCGACCAGCGGATGGTCCAGCTCCTTGCGGATCACCCCGGCGTCCTGGATGTCCCGCCGCGCCCACAACTCCCCGAACTCCGGGCTCACGGAGGTCAGTTCGGCCAGCACGGCCTGCAACCCCTCGTCGTCGGGCCGGTCCGCGCACGCCGCCCGGAACTGCGCGACGACCGTACGCGCGTTCCGCTCCCAGCTCTGCGAACGGGCCCGGTAGAGCGGGTCGGTGAAGAAGTCGACGAGGCAGTTCTGCGTGTTCTCGGGCCGCATGCCGAGCACCCAGCCCGCCGCGTCGTTGTAGATCACGCAGTTGTAGTAGCGGTCCATGATGTGCGCCGGAAACGGCATCCACGCGTCGATGAGCCGCCGCATGCCCTCACATCCGTGATCGGCAGCAGGTTCGGCCGCGGGCGGATTCAACCCGGCCAGGACATACAGATGCCGCCGCTCGGCATTGCTCAGCCGCAGCACCCGGGCGACGGAGTCGAGGACCTGCGGCGACACCGAGATGTCCCGCCCCTGCTCCAGCCACTGGTACCAGGAAGCGCCCACGCCCGCGAGCACGGCGACCTCTTCCCGCCGCAGCCCCGGCGTACGGCGCCGCGCTCCACCGTCCGGGAGCCCCGCCTCGGCCGGGGAGACCCGGGCCCGGCGGCTCATCAGGAACTCGCGCAGTTCGCTCAGCCGACGGCTCTTCAGGGCATCCTCAGCCACGTACACATCCCCCTCGTGCTGCCTGGTGGTGCCACCACCAGGACAACTTCCGGCTCCCCACGACTATTCCGACGGCCGGAAGCTCTTCCCATGGCGACCGACACGACCACTCCCACCATCCACGAACCACTCGGCACTCCGAAACTCTCGACGCGCGACAAGCTCGTCCTCTTCGTCCTCTGCGCGGCCCAGTTCATGGTCGCCCTGGACTTCTCCGTCCTCAATGTGGCCCTGCCCACCCTCGGCGCCGACCTCGGCATGAGCCAGTCCGGACTCCAGTGGGCGGTCACCGCGTTCGCGCTGCCGTCCGGCGGCTTCCTGCTCCTGTTCGGCCGCATCGGCGACCTCTACGGCCGCCGCCGGCTGTTCCTCACCGGCCTGGCCCTGTTCGGCGCGGCCTCGCTGCTGGCGACCTTCGCCTGGGACCCGGCGTCCTTCCTGACGGGCCGGGCGCTGCAAGGCCTGGGCGCGGCGACGATCGTCCCCACCGGCATGAGCCTCCTCACCACCACGTTCCCCGAGGGCCCGGCCCGCGACCGCGCGCTCGGCATCTCCGGCACCCTGCTCTCGCTCGGCTACACGACCGGCATGGTGGCCGGCGGCGTGCTCACCGACACCCTCGGCTGGCGCTCGACGATGGCCCTGCTCACCGTGTTCGCGGTGATCGTCCTGTCCCTGGCCCCCGCCCTGCTCCCCGAGTC
>NZ_JBXVPZ010000432.1:0-8144 GCF_057961495.1 Streptomyces sp. P5F9
TCAGGAAGGAGCGCGCGGTGGGGCGGTGGAGTCTGACTCAGGACTGATCCGCTATCGGATCGTGGCGCAGCCGACCGACCCGGCGCACCCCGGATTCTCGGTGGTGACGAACTGCACCTATGCGCGGTCCGTCGAGGAGGCCGTGACGAAGGTGCGCCGAGCGAAGGAGAAGCCGGGCGGCCTGTACGGGGACCAGGGCCTGTACCGCGTCGTGGAGGCCGTCGAGGAAAGCCCGCAGAGCGAGGCGCCGGCGGAGCTTGTCGAGCGCGTCCTCACCGTGTGCGAGCAGCACTACGCGGCCGTGACCGGCACCAGCCCCGAGCAGTGGACCAGGAGACGTCCCGGGAGATCGCCCTGCGGACCGTGCAGCTGGCGGACCGCGAGGCGTACCCGCAGGCACTGGAGAACTACCTGGTCGCGAACCGGGCCCGGCTGGAGCAGCTGTGGCGCGTCGACGGACCCGCTGGCGTCTTCCCTCCGGGCGTCTACCACCTGGTGGAGCTGCCCGGGTCGTTCATGCTCTGCGAGCGGCTCAAGGCCGCCCCGATGTGGCTCGAAGGGATCTGGGCCAGGGAATGCGACTCGGAAACCCCTCTCGAAAGGCTTCGTGAAGCCTGGCTGTACGGCACTGACAAGGACGGCGGACGATGAGCAGGATTCCACTCAAGAAACACCAGATCGACCAGAAGTCGAGTTTCCGTAAGTGGGTCGGATTCCCTGCAAGATCATCTGTGCCCCCTCAGGGTGCCCGTGGCACGATCGTGTCAGCGACCGGCTCCGGAAAAACGATCATGGCGGCCGCGAGCGCGCTGGAGTGCTTCCCCGAGGGCCGGATCCTCGTCATGGTGCCGACCCTGGACCTGCTCGTGCAGACCGCCCAGGCGTGGCGGGCAGTGGGCCACCACTCCCCCATGGTCGCCGTGTGCTCGCTGGAGAACGACCCGGTGCTGAACGAGCTCGGGGTGCGCACCACCACCAACCCGATCCAACTCGCCCTGTGGGCAGGGAGCGGGCAGGTCATCGTGTTCGCCACCTACGCCTCCCTCGTGGACCGCGAGGACTTCGACGACCCGACGGGGCAGGGGCGCGTTCGCGGGCCGCTGGAGGCCGCTCTGGCGGGCGGAGAGCGCCTGTACGGCCAGCGCATGGACGGTTTTTCGCTCGCCATCATCGACGAAGCCCACTCAACCGCCGGTGATCTTGGCAGGCCCTGGGCGGCGATCCACGACAACGCCCGCATCCCCGCCGCCTTCCGGCTGTACCTCACCGCCACCCCGCGCATCCTCGCCGCGCCCCGGCCGCAGAAGGGCGCGGACGGCCAGGATGTGGAGATCGCGACCATGGGCCAGGACTCGGAAACCTACGGGCCATGGCTGGCCGAACTGGGGCTCTCGGAAGCAATCGAGCGCGAGATCCTCGCCGGATTCGAGATCGACGTGCTGGAGATCCGCGACCCCTCCCCCGTCCGCGGAGAATCGGAGGAAGCGCAGCGCGGCCGGCGCCTGGCGCTTCTGCAGACCGCGCTCCTGGAACACGCCGCCGCGCGCAACCTGCGCACTGTGATGACTTTCCATCAGAAGGTGGAGGAGGCCGCGGCGTTCGCGGAGAAGATGCCGGAGACGGCTGCGGAGCTGTACATGAATGACGCCTCCGACGACGACCTGGCAGCCGTGTACCGGCTCCCCGCATCGTCGATCGACGCGGAGTTCTACGAGCTGGAGGCCGGCCGCCACGTACCCCCGGACCGCGTGTGGTCCGCATGGCTGTGCGGCGACCACCTCGTCACCGAACGACGCGAGGCGCTGCGGCAGTTCGCCAACGGCATCGATGCCAACAACCGGCGCGTACACCGCGCGTTCCTCGCGAGCGTTCGCGTGCTCGGAGAAGGCGTCGACATCACCGGCGAACGGGGCGTGGAAGCCGTCTGCTTCGCCGACACCCGCGGCTCCCAGGTGGAAATCGTGCAGAACATCGGCCGCGCGCTCAGGCTCAACCGCGACGGCAGCACGAAGATTGCCCGCATCATCGTGCCCGTCTTCCTGGAACCGAACGAGGACCCCACCGACATGGTCGCCAGCGCCTCGTTCCGCCCCCTTGTAGCCGTTTTGCAAGGGCTCCGCAGTCATGATGAACGACTCGTTGAGCAACTCGCCTCCCGCGCCCTCAGCCGAGGCAAGCACGCGCGCAAGGTCCACGTGCAGCGCGATGAGGACGGCCAGATCGTCGGCACCGACGGCTCGGGCGACAGCGAGGACCAGGAGCACGACGACACCCAGGCCGCCGCCGAATCAGCCCTGCTCCACTTCTCCACTCCCCGCGACGCGGCCACCATCGCCGCGTTCCTGCGCACCCGCGTCTACCGGCCGGACTCGCTGGTGTGGCTGGAGGGCTACCAAGCCCTCATCCGCTGGCGGAAGGAGAACGAGATCATCGGCGTGTACGCCGTCCCCTACGACGTAGAGGTCGAAGTGGGGGTGACGAAAGATTTTCCGCTTGGGCGATGGGTCCACCAGCAGCGGAAGGCCCTGCGGGCCGGGGAGATGGAGCCGCGGCGCAAGGAGCTGCTGGACACCGAAGAGGCCGGGATGGTGTGGGAGCCGGGCGAGGAAGCCTGGGAGACCAAGCTCGCCGCGCTGCGGTCCTACCGGCGGGCCACCGGGCACATGGCTCCGCGTCAGGACGCTCTCTGGGGCGAGGGCGACGCGATGGTGCCCGTCGGGCAGCATGTCGCCAATCTCAGGCGCAAGGGCGGTCTCGGGAAGGACCCGGAGCGGGCGGCGGAGCGCGCGCAGCAACTGGCGGCGGTCGACCCGGACTGGGACTGCCCGTGGCCGCTGGACTGGCAGCGCCACTACCGCGTCCTCGCCGACCTCGTCGACGCCGACGGCAGCCTGCCGACCATCCAACCGGGCGTCCTGTTCGAGGGCGACGACATCGGCAAATGGCTCGCACGGCAACGAGAAGCAAGCACCTGGGCGCAGCTATCCACCGAGCAGCAGGACCGGCTGTCCCGGCTGGGCGTCAAGCCCGCCGAGCGGCCTGCTACGGCTCCGGCCGAGAAGAGTGTGGCTGACGGTCCGGCCAAGACGTCGGCCGCCTTCGCCCGCGGCGTAGCGGCACTCGCGCAGTACATCGCACGGGAGGGCAAGACCAGCGTCCCGCGCGGGCACAGCGAAGAAATCGCGGTCGACGGCGAGACTGAACCGGTATCCGTCCGGCTTGGCGTATTTCTGAGCAACACCAAGGCCAGGCGGGACAAGCTCACCAACCCGCAGCGCGCCGAGTTGGCCAGGCTGGGCATCACCTGGGCCTGAGGGGTGCCGGTAGAGGGTCGAGCCAGGCAGAGGTGAAACTCCGAGAGGTCCCAGCCCTACGCCCTGGGGCCCGGGACCTCTCGGTGCGCGTTTCCTGGACGTTCCCCTTCGGCCTGCGATCCAGTGTTCACCCCATCGGCCAGCGACTCCCGCAAGGAACACCACCAGCGAGCCCAGACCGAAGAGAACGAAGGAGAGCTGCACGTGCCGATGCTTCTTCCACGCAATTTCGCTCATAACGATGAGCTGGCGGCTGAGGACCGGGAGGATGTCGGTCTGTTGTCCCGGGACAGCCAGCTCTTACCTGTTGAAGCCATCGCCCCGGCCACGGTCTCGGGGCACGCGAGTCCGTCAGATACTCACAGCGCCAAGCAGCACGCCAGCCAGCCCGGTCGTTGTCGATCATCTCCACCGAGGCGGTAGGCACCGTTCCCCGAGCCGTTCAGCGGAAAGCCGGAGCAGGCTCCGCTGCCCACCACGCACACCAGCAACGCGACGGTGATCACGTACGGGGTCGTCATGGCCAGCAGGATGTCCACGCCCTCGGGGCCGCGGCCGGGGCCTGTTGTCAGTGGTGCCAGGGACACTGGTTGCAAGCCTCAGCGTCGCAGCTTGAGGGGTCGGCTTTGCCCGGACCAAAGGATTGGCGCATGCTCACCGAAGCGCTCATGGCCGTGGCCGGAGCCGGCGGTACCGCTGTCGTCCAAGCTGCAGGCACAGATGCATGGACCGGTCTGCGGCAACGCGTAGCCCGTCTCCTGGGACGCGGCGACACTCAGCGTGAGCGTGCGGAGCTGGAGCGCCTTGACCGCACTGCGCAGGCGCTGGAAGAAGCCGATGCGACCGGCGAGACGGAGCGGGCGCTCCTCCGCCAGGAGGCATCGTGGCAGACCCGCTTCGAATCGCTCCTGGAGAATCTGGAGGACTCCGAGCAGCAGCAGGTCGCAACCGAGCTTCAGGCGCTGGTGGTCGAGCAGCAGGAATTCGCGGCTCGGCAGGGCGTGGTCGGCAACACCTTCAACGGCCCCACCGCTCTGCAGGTCGGAAACCACAACCAACAGGAGAACCGCTTCCACATCGCGAGCTACCTGCCCGCTGCCGCAGGCCCCCGGGTGATCCTCCAGGTCTCCAACTCCATCCCGGTCTACGACCTGCCCGACGGCAGTCAGGACCTAGGCGATCATTTCGTCAGCGTGGAGGCGGTCAACACCGGAGACCAGCCGATTGCCATTACCGGCTGGGGCATCGAGCTCCCCGGTGACCGGCGCATGTTCGTCACGCGAGGCGAGAACTGGGCAACTCCGCTCCCCCACGTGCTCGACCCCGGCGCCCCTCCCGCGCGGTTCCTGATCCGGGCCGATGAACTGCGGCGGGTAGAGCGGGAGCAGGGCATCCCGTACACACAGATGCGGCCATACGCGGGGCTGGCCGACGGGACGGTCGTCCACGCCGACCGCAGCGTGCCGTTGGCCTGACCGTCGGGGTGAGGAGCGGTCTGCCGGTCTCGGCGGCCCGCCCGACACCCAACGCTCGTGAGCGACCCGATCGCCGGAGCCTCCGCGCCGACCATGCACTCTCGACTTCGGCGGGGACGTGGGCGAATCCCGGGAGGCTGTGAAGGCCCGCGCAACGTCCATCGCAAAACCCGGTGCAACCGGAAAACACAGCATCTGCGTAAACGGCGCTCCGGTCAGCGGTCCAGTGCAGGCAGGTGAGCCAGATCGGTGCCGCTCATGTCGCAGTCGACGGGGCTCGCTGCTGTTCGAGATCTACAGGTCGAACTCAAGGTGCTCGATGTCGGTGAAGCGGACCTCCTCCAGTTGGCCGGCGCGGCGGCCGTTGTCCTGGAAGTACGCCTCCTTGAGTGCTTCTGCGGCGATCTGCTGGAGCTGCTGGTCGGTGGCGCCTTGCTCCTGGGCGTCGAAGAGGCGGGCGGCGTAGCGGGGCGGCAGCGCGACGGTCAGGTGCCGGAGGCGGTCCTCGTCCGTCGTGCCGATCGGTGCGGTATAGCCGATCCGGGCGCGGGTGTCGATGACGATGCCGCCCGTGGTCGCCGCCTTCTGCCGCGCCTGGGCGCGGATCTGCGGCTGCCACCGCTTCTTCACCTCGGTCTCCAGGCGCGCGGCAAGGTCCGGGCGGGGCTTCTTGATCTGTTCCTTGACGTACCGCTCGACGGTGCGCTGGGAGATCCGCAGCATCTGAGCGACCGCCTTGGTGCCCTTGAGCTGCTTCACCAGGTAGCGCATCTGCGCGGGCGCGCTCTTGGGCACCGGGCGGGTGAACGCCTTGTGCACCGCGGCGTCCAGGCCGTTGCCGAACAGGCTCATCGCGCTCTACCTACTCCCCGGTGTCCTGGTCGGTGACGGTGCCGTCCTTGATGTACCGGGCGAGGTTGAGGTCCGGGGCGTTGAACTGCTCGCGCACGCCCTCGCCCCACAGCACGCTCTGAGTGCCCTCCCACTTGACCAGCCCGGGGTTCACGCCGAGCTTGAAGCCTCCCGGGAGCGGCTTGCCGTCCCGGTAGGGCAGGAAGTCCAGCGGCGACGGCCCGTCGGACGCGTAGACGGCGCAGTCCGAGAGGACCGCGACCGGGTACTGCCCGGTGAAGGCGGCGTGCTTGACGATCTTGCGGTGCATGTTGATCCGGGTCCGGGAGATGACGGCGGCGCGGATGTCCGGGCGCCACGTCGGCCGGGCAAGGGCCCGCCACGGCTGCCCGGGCTTCCAGCCCTCGCCGCGCGGGCGCTCGCGCAGTTTGCCGATGCCGCCCTTCACCGTCGCCTTGACCGCGGACACCACGACCGCCAGTCCGGAGTCGCGGCTGCGGTAGCCGTCCATCGCCTTCAGGAACTCCTCCGGCGCCAGATCGGCGCCCACCCCGAGGTCGGCCATCGTGGCGAGGTACGCGTCGCGCAGCCGGTTGTACCAGCCGTCCAGGTAACGCCCGTTGTCGTAACGCACCCACGCCTCGACCGGGCGCACCTCGTAGCCCAGCTCGACCGCGTACGCGACGGTGGGCGTGGCGTACCACGCCGGGCCCTCGGGCCGTTCACCCTTCGGCGTGAACGGGCTCGGCAGCAGACTGCCCTCCAGGTCCGCCCACGTGTCCTTGGCGGCCTTCACCCTCGACAGGTCGATATGGGACAGGTCGACCAGCCACGAGCCGGGCAGCTTCGCGTCGAACACCGGCGCCTTCACGTGCGTCGGCGCACCGAGCCCGACGATCAGCCCGTTGGCGCCGGCGGCGAAGGCCATGTTCACGTCGATGCCCACCAGCTGGGGGCGCAGGCATTCGGCGTCGGTGAGCGGGCGCGCCCAGTCGTACGCCTCCTCCACCAGAACCTCCGCGGGGGTACGGCGGTGAAAACGCGGCAGGCCAGCGAGCAGCGGGTGACCGTCGGGGGCCTCGCACGGCGCGCAGTCCACCGGATCCTTCCCCAGCGAGCCGGGGTTGTGCTCGGAGTGCCGCTTGCCCGTCTCGTCGGGCTCGGAGGCGCGGGTCGGCGGGTGCAGCGCGGTCATCAGCTCCAGGCCCGTGACGGCGGTGGAGCCGCGCGGCGTCATCACCCGGGACGCATACGTACCGAGCAGCCGGGCGAGTTCGGCCGGCGGAAGCTGGGCGGCATCGGCCCAGTGCCGGATGTCCAGCGCGTCCCACGACGGAATACACAGCTGTACGCAGGCCCGCTCTGAGCCCTGCGCGGGTCGGTAGATCCTCGCCCAGGGCCCGAAGCCGCGCTTCGTCAGCTGCCAGTTGGCGCGGGCCAGTTGCTTGATGACCTTGTGGCTCTCCGGGATCCGCCCGGCCAGGCGCTCCTCCTTGGTGAGCGTGACCGGCAGGCCGTAGTGCTCCAGCGCAGCCTGCGTGAGGACGAGCAGCGGATCGCCGTCCTTGCCCGGCCCGGACAGCTTCGGCTGACCGAGCCGCCCCTCGCTCAGCGTCCACTCCACCAGGGCCGGAATCGACTTCGCCGGTACGTCCAGGACCAGGCCGCCGACGCAGTACGCCAGCACCTGGCCGTCGGCGACGTCGACGACCGCGAGCGGCCCGTTCTCGAACCGCGCATCGACACCACCGGCTGGGCTGCCGACGGGCGCGGCGTTACGCGCGGGCGGCCGACGCGACGTCGGCCTGGTCGTGGCCACCGGACGCGGCACAGCGGCAGGACGCAGCGCAGTGTCCTCGGAAACAGGCTCCGGGATCCGGTCTGCGGTTGGTTCGGTGCGAGCTTTGGCCGGTTCAGCGGCCGATGGCACAGGAACGGCCGAGACGGCAGGCGTCTCGGAAACCGCCGTGTCCTCAGAAGGCACCGGGGCGTTGGCAGGGTAGAGCTGGGCGAGCTGCTTCAGCATGCGGGCGTAGGCATCGCGCTCCGGCGGCCGCGGCTCGGTCTTGCCGGCCTCCCAGCCGCTGACCGTCGCACGCCGCACCTGCAGTGCGGCGGCCACCTCATCCAGCGTCAGACCGTGCGCCTGGCGCAGCCGTTTGCGTTCCGCCGGGGACGGCAGCGCGGAGCGGGACGCGACCAGCGCGTCGACCGCGTCGAACAGCTCGGACATACAGAACCTCCTGCCTCAGACCCTAGCGCGAGGCGCACCTTTCACGTACCGAACACGTACGGATGGCGTAAATGACGGTTGAGGGTTCGCGGTTGCTTCGGGAAGGGTGTTCTCGGGCTCGGGTTACTGCTGGCTCTTTGGCCGAGGGCCGCAGTTGGTGTCTGGGCCATGCCTGAACTGGCCGGGGGGAGCGGCTTGGTGTGAGAGATCCAGGAGAGCAGACGGCCGCCGTGCACCAGCCACCGCGGGGGCAGACGCCCGGGGGCGGGC
>NZ_JBXVPZ010000433.1:0-8119 GCF_057961495.1 Streptomyces sp. P5F9
GCCGAAGGGGCCCGGGTCGTGGTGAACGACCTTGATGCCGACCGTGCGAAAGCCGTCGCCGATGAGATCGGGGCGATCGCCGTGCCCGGGGATGCCTCCGCCGTTGTGGGGGAAGCCCGGGACGCGCTTGGTGGGAGCGTCGACATCTACTGCGCCAACGCCGGGGTCGGCTCTTGTGGGTCGGAAGCGGCAGGGGAGGACGTCTGGGCGCTGGCCTGGGACGTGAACGTCATGGCTCATGTGCGGGCCGCCGAGGCGTTGATCCCGGGGTGGCTGGAGCGAGGTGACGGGCGATTCGTGTCCACCGTGTCGGCGGCCGGGCTGCTCACCATGATCGGGGCCGCGCCCTACAGCGTCACCAAGCACGGTGCGTACGCCTTCGCCGAGTGGCTGTCGCTGACGTATCGGCACCGGGGGATCAAGGTCCACGCGATCTGTCCGCAAGGTGTGCGTACTGACATGCTGGCCGCCACCGGCAGCGCGGGTGACCTGGTGCTTCAGCCGACAGCCATTGAGCCCGACGTCGTCGCCGATGCTCTGATGAAGGGGATCGAGGAGGAGCGGTTCCTGATCCTGCCGCATCCTGAGGTCGCGGGTTACTACCAGACCCGGGCCGCGGAACCCGATCGCTGGCTGACCACCATGAACCACATCCAGCAGAAGTGGGAGGCCGGAGAGTGACCGACTCCCTGTATGCCGCCAAGCCCTGGCTGGGGCTGCTCAACGAGGCGCAGAAGGCCCCGATCAGCCCTCCCGACTCCCTGGTGCACGCGTTCCGCGCGGTCACCGCGGAGCACCCGGACCGCAGCGCGCTCGCCTACTTCGACGGGCGGCTCAGCTACCGCGAGGTCGACGAGCTGAGCGACTCCGTCGCCGGGCATCTCGCAGCCCGCGGCCTGGAGCGCGGCGACCGGGTGGCGATCCTGCTGCAGAACTCGCCGCACTTCGTGCTCGCGCTGCTCGGCGCCTGGAAGGCCGGCGCGATCGTCGTCCCCGTCAACCCGATGTACAAGTCGGGGGAGGTCACCCATGTCCTGCGGGACGGCGAGGTGACCGCGCTGATCTGCTCCGACCGCGCCTGGGAGTCGTATCTGCGCGAAACGGTCGCCTCGGTCGCGGAGAGCGGCTCGCCGGTGCCGATCGTGCTCACCGGCTGCGAGTTGGATTTCCAAACCCGCAACGACGCGCGCGTGCTCACCTTCGAGCGGCTCCCGCAGCCGGAGGACGCCGAGGACCTGGTGGCCGTCGCCCGGCAGGGGAACCCGGCGCCCGAGGGCCGTGACCTCGGTCCGTCCGACATCGCGCTCATCAGCTACACCTCGGGTACCAGCGGCGCCCCCAAGGGGGCCACCAATACCCACGGCAACATCATGAGCAACGCGGAACGGCAGCGGACAGGCCTGCGGCTGCCCGAAGCCCCCGTCTACTTCGCGATGGCTCCGCTGTTCCACATCACCGGGATGGTCTGCGAACTCGCCGCGTGCCTCAACAGCGCGGGCCTGCTCGTCCTCGCGTACCGCTTCGAGTCGGGCGTCGTCCTCGACGCGTTCGCCGAACACCGGCCCGCCTACACCGTCGGGCCCTCGACGGCCTTCATGGCGCTGGCCGCGCACCCGGCGGTCACACCCGACCACTTCTCGTCCTTCGTGAACATCTCCTCCGGCGGCGCGCCCCTGCCGCCCGCCCTGGTGGAGAAGTTCCGGGCGGGCTTCGGCCCGTACATCCGCAACGGCTACGGCCTCACCGAGTGCACCGCGCCCTGCGCGTCCGTGCCGCAGGACCTGGAAGCGCCCGTCGACCCGGTCTCCGGGACGCTGGCCGTCGGCGCGCCGGGGCCGAACACCGTCGTACGGATCGTCGACGACCAGGGCGAGGAGGTGCCCTTCGGCGAGCAGGGCGAGATCCTCGTACGCGGGCCGCAGGTCGTGCCCGGGTACTGGCGGCGGCCCGACGCCACCGCCGAGACCTTCCCGGACGGCGAGCTGCGCACCGGTGACATCGGGTTCATGGACCCGCAGGGCTGGCTGTACGTCGTCGACCGCAAGAAGGACATGATCAACGCGTCCGGCTTCAAGGTGTGGCCGCGTGAGGTCGAGGACGTGCTGTACACCCATCCGGCGGTGCGCGAGGCGGCCGTCGTCGGGGTGCCCGACGGGTACCGGGGCGAGACCGTCAAGGCGTACATCAGTCTCCGTCCGGGCGCCGAAACCGACCCCGATGAATTCGCCGTGTACTGCAAGGAGAGACTGGCCGCCTACAAATACCCCCGCCAGGTGGAGATCCTGCCCGACCTGCCGAAGACGGCAAGTGGGAAGATCCTCCGGCGGGAACTGCGTTCCCGGTCGCACGACAGCGAGTGAACAGTCAGAAAAGGCAGGTGGCGGCAGTGCCCAGGACGACCGACGGAGACGGGGCCCCTGTCCCGCAGCGGCTCCTCGCCGCCGCCACCAGGCTGTTCGCCGAGCAGGGCTACGACCGCACCTCGGTGCAGGAGATCGTCGAGGCCGCGGGCGTCACCAAGGGGGCGCTGTACCACTACTTCGGCTCCAAGGACGACCTCCTGCACGAGGTGTACGCGCGCGTGCTGCGCGTCCAGCAGGAACGCCTGGAGGTGTTCGCGACCGCCGACGAGCCGATCGAGAAGCGGCTGCGGGCCGCCGCCGCGGACGTCGTCGTGACGACGATCGACAACCTCGACGACGCGTCGATCTTCTTCCGGTCCATGCACCACCTCAGCCCGGAGAAGAACAAACAGGTGCGCGCCGAGCGCCGGCGCTACCACGAGCGCTTCCGCGGGCTCGTCGAGGAGGGCCAGCGCGCGGGCGTCTTCTCCACGGCGACTCCGGCCGACCTCGTCGTCGACTACCACTTCGGCTCGGTCCACCACCTGTCGACCTGGTACCGCCCAGGCGGCCCCCTCACGCCCCAGGAGGTCGCCGACCACCTGGCGGACCTGCTGATGCGGGCGCTGCGCCCCTGATACGCCCTCACGCGTCCGGTGGGTGGATGAGCCCCGCCTCCCGGGCCCAGGCCGCCGCCTGCGCGCGGTCGGTGACGCCCAGCTTGGCCAGGACCGCGGACATGTGGTTGCTGACCGTCTTCGGGGACAGGCCGAGGTGGGTGGCCACCGTCGAGTTGGGCTTCCCGTCGGCGATCAGGGCGAGTACGTCCCGTTCGCGCGGGGTGAGCGCCGGGCACGGATCGGGGCGGTCCAGGGGTCTGCTGAGGTGGCCGAGCACCCGCCTCGCGACACCGGGGCCGAAGATGGCCTCACCCGCGGCCACCGCCCGGATCGCCCGGACGATCTCGTCCTGGCCCGCGCCCTTGAGGACATAGCCCAGGGCGCCCGCCCGCATCGCTGCGAACACCGAGTCGTCCTCCTCGACCATGGTGAGCATCAGCACGGCGACCAGGGGCGCCACCCGGCCGATCTCCCGGGTCGCCTCGATGCCGTTCAGATCGGGCATCCGGATGTCCATCACCACCACGTGCGGGCGCAGGGTCACCGCCGCCCGTACCGCCTCCCGCCCGCTCGCGGCGACCCCGACGACCCGCACGCGCGGGGTGCCGTCCCGCACGGACTCCAGGAGCGCGGCCAGCCCGGTACGGACCACCGGGTGATCGTCGGCGAGTACGACCCGGAGGGCGTCCCCGCCGTCCTCACCCTCAGGTTGCAGCCCCATCACATCTCTCCCAACGGCAGCGTCGCCACCACCCGCCCCTGACCCGCCACACACCGGCCGCCCAGCTCCGCCGCGCGCTCCTGCATCGACGTGATGCCCACGCCCGGCGTCCACGCGGTCTCCTCGTCCACCGGCGAACCGTCGTCGCACACCTCCAGGCGCAGCCCCTCGCCGATCTCGATGTGCAGGTCCACGTGGGAGGCCCGGGCGTGCCGGGCCGCGTTGGTCAACGCCTCGATCGCGATGCGGTACGCGGCCACCTCGACGGCGGCGGGCAGCGCCGGCAGCCGCTCCGGCGCCCGGACCCGTACGTCGATCGGGGTGCCGTCCGCCCGCCAGGACAGCCGTACCGCACGCTCGCGCAACGCGCCCAACAGCCCCAACTGGTCCAGATCCGGCGGCCGTAGACCATCCACCAGCCGGCGCACCTCCGCGACCGCGCCCCCGACCTCGGACCGCAACTCGGTGAGCAGCGCCGCCGCCCGGTCCGGATCGAAGGTCAGCAGATTGCGTACGGCGTCCGCCTGGAAGGCGGCTCCGGCGAGGGTGGGGCCGAGTCCGTCGTGCAGGTCGCGGCGGATCCGGCGGCGTTCCTCCTCGCGTGCGGCGACGATCCGTTCGCGGGACTGCTGGAGTTGGCGGGTGAGGTCGGTCGCGTGGAGTGCGGCGGCCAGGGGTACGGCGAGGAGTTCCAGGACGGCCAAGTCGGGGGTGGCGGGCTGCTGTTCGCCGGGGCGCAGGCCGATCACCAGCGCGCCGACCGTGCGGCCGTCGTAGTCGAGCGGTATGGCGTGGATGTGTTCCCCCGGCTCGCCCCAACTCCCGTCCGTCACCCCGGACTTCGACTCCACGCACACGTACGGCAGCCGCAGTGCCTCGCCCACCGCCTCCGGGACCGCGCCGACGCCGGTGCCGGCCAGCCGTTCGCCGATGCGGGAGACCGCGCGCACCGGGTCGTGCCGGTCGCCGTACAGGGCGTTGTCGACCATGCGTTGGAGCAGGCGGCGGGCGGGTTCGAAGCCGAGGGCGAGGGTGACGGCGATCAGCGCCGGTCCGAGCAGCGCGGGGTCGGGGTTGAGGAGGGCCTGGACGGAGGTGACGAGACCGACGTAGGTGATGGCCACGCCGACCGTGAGCGCGCCGTAGAGCAGGCTGCGGGAGACGACGAGGCGGATGTCGAGCAACTCCTCGCGGACGACGGCGATCATGATGGCGGTCGGCAGGAACAGGGTGCAGCACGAGGTGTAGACCGCGGGGAAGCCCAGGATCTGCAGGGCCACGCTCAACGCCAGCGGCAGCATCCCGGCGATCAGCCACAGGAGTCGGCGGCGGTCCTGTTCGCCGCCGCGCCGATAGCGGACGGACATGACCGCGAACACGGCGGCCAGCACCAGGCATGCCTTGGCGGTCTCGATGTCGCGCAGGGCGGGCATCCAGCCGTGCGGCACCGGGAGGTACGACGGCTGGGCCGGCGTGCCGCGGTACAGCCCCCAGTCGTCCCGTGCCCAGATGGCGAAGTCGAGCGGGGAGGACAGGAGTTGGGCGACCAGGGCCCAGCGCCAGCGGCGGTCGGGCAGCCGGCCGTCGGGGAACAGGAAGAACACGAGGACGAACGCCGTGGAGCTGCCGACGATCCAGGTGTGGCGGCCGATGGTGGTGAGCGCGTGCAGCAACTCGGGGGACCAGCCCAGCCGTAGCCCCTGCACGGCCAGTCCGATCGACAGACCCGTGAACGCGTGACCCAGCCCGTACGCGATCAGCAGCCAGCCGATGGGATTGCGCGGCCGGTGCAGTGCGATCACCGTGCCGCACACGGGGTAGGCGAGACCGACCGCCATGTCGACGACCATGTCGTAGCGGACCACGTCGGCTGCGGGGACCCCGGCCGCCGCCAACGCGACTGCCCCGACGGCCACTTGGAGTGCCGCCAGCCCCAGCAGCACGTACGCCGTCGCCGTGCGTCGCCGGGTGCGCCCGTCGCGGTCGTCCATGCGTCCCATCGTGGGGGCGCGGAGCCCGGGTGTCCCGGGAACGCGTCCCGGTCCACCCGGGAGAAGTCCCCGGCGTTGCCCGGGGGCTTCCTCTCAACTCCCGGCACCCGTCGACGTGATGCTCGTAGCAGCGGAACGGCGGGCACACCGCCGGGCCGACCGACAGGAACCAACGCAGGAACCAACGGGGGAAACACCATGCTGTCAACGAAGCGGCGCCTGACGGGCGTTGTCCTGGGCTCCCTGCTCGCTCTCGGCGGGACGTCTGTGGTGCCGGCCGCGGCGCAGACACCCGCCCGGGCCGCGTGCTCCATCCCGGTCAACGAGTCCCACATCAACCAGCGTTGGAACGCGCTCGGCGGAGCCAGTGGCTGGCTGGGCTGCCCGACCAGCGGCACCAGGGACGTCTACTTGGGCAACGTGTACGCCGGGAAGCGCCAGTACTTCACCTACGGCACCGCCACCTGGTCACCGCGCCAGGGCTCGAACATGGTCGTCGCCGCGTGGGAGGACCGCGGCTACGCCTACTTCAACTGGGGCACCACGGCCCCGGAGCACCGCTACGACAGGTTCCTGGTCCGCTGGACGAGCGCCTCCGACCCCGGGGGCACCCAGCGGGAGTTCGGCGGCGGGACGGCCGGCCGGATCCGGGTGCTGGAGCGGAACACCGGCGCCTACGTCTTCACCGTCGAGGGCTGCGACATCGGCACCTTCGGCCACACCTGCCGCCAGGGCTGGACGCTGAAGGCGAGCACGCCCAACTGACCACCCACCTCGGGGGAACGGGGCTGGAGGGGTGCGACCACCCTTCCAGCCCCGCGTGGTGCTACAGGTACTTCTTCAACTCCCGGCGCGCCAGCGACCGTTGGTGCACCTCGTCCGGGCCGTCGGCCAGCATCAGGGTGCGGGCGCTGGCGTACAGCTCGGCCAGCGGGAAGTCCTGGCTCACACCGCCCGCGCCGTGCAGCTGGATCGCGCGGTCGAGGATGCCGACGACCGTGCGGGGCGTGGCGATCTTGATGGCCTGGATCTCCGCGTGGGCACCCCTGTTGCCGACCGTGTCCATCATCCAGGCCGTCTTCAGGACCAGCAGCCGCAGTTGCTCGACGGCGACCCGCGCGTCCGCGATCCAGTTGTGGACGACACCCTGTTGGGCCAGTGCCTTGCCGAACGCGACGCGGGAGACGGCGCGTTGGCACATCAGCTCGATCGCCCGCTCGGCCATGCCGATCAGCCGCATGCAGTGGTGGATACGGCCCGGGCCGAGCCGCGCCTGGGCGATGGCGAAGCCGCCGCCCTCCTCGCCGATCAGGTTCGTCGCCGGCACGCGCGCGTGGTCGAAGACGACCTCGGCGTGGCCGCCGTGGGAGTGGTCCTCGTAGCCGAAGACCTGCATCGCGCGCTTGACCGTGACGCCCGGGGTGTCGCGCGGGACCAGGATCATGGACTGCTGGCGGCGGATGTCGGCGCCGTCCGGGTCCGTCTTGCCCATCACGATGAAGATCTTGCAGTCCGGGTTCATCGCCCCGGAGATGTACCACTTGCGGCCCGTGATGACGTAGTCGCCTGTGCCGTCGGAGGCTCGCTCGATGAGGGTGGTGATGTTCGTGGCGTCGGACGAGGCCACCTCTGGCTCCGTCATCGCGAACGCCGAGCGGATCTCACCTGCCAGCAGCGGCTCCAGCCATTGTTTCCTCTGCCGCTCGTCTCCGAACTGGTGGAGGACTTCCATGTTGCCGGTGTCCGGCGCCGCGCAGTTCAGCGCGGTGGGCGCCAAGTGGGGGGAGCGGCCGGTGATTTCGGCGAGGGGTGCGTACTGGAGGTTGGTGAGACCGGCGCCGTACTCGGAGTCCGGGAGGAAGAGGTTCCACAGGCCCTGCCTGCGGGCCTCGGCCTTCAACTCCCCTACGATCGCAGGGGTGTCCCAGGGCGAGGCGAGCTGGGCGCGCTGTTCCTCGGCGACGGGCTCGGCCGGGTAGACGTACTCGTCCATGAAGGCCAGGAGCTTGGCGCGCAGTTCCTCGGTGTGTGCGTCGAACGCGAAGTCCATGCTGGATCAGCCCTCCTGAAGGGTGGTCAGGCCGTGCTCGATGAAGACGGGAACCAGCTCGCCGATGCGGTCGAAGCCGCGGCCGACCGTCTGGCCCAGGGTGTAGCGGTAGTGGATGCCCTCCAGGATCACGGCGAGCTTGAACCACGCGAACGCCGTGTACCAGGAGACCGCCGAGACGTCGCGGCCCGAGCGGGTGGCGTAGCGCTCGATCAGCTCGGCGGGTGTTGGGTGGCCGGGGGCCGAAGCGGTCGTGAAAATGGGGGAGTTGGGGAGGTCCAGCGGGATGCTGTACATCACCAGCAGGCCCAGGTCGGTGAGCGGGTCGCCGAGGGTGGACATCTCCCAGTCGAGGATCGCCTTGATCTTGTCGTCCTCGCCGATCAGCACGTTGT
>NZ_JBXVPZ010000434.1:0-8082 GCF_057961495.1 Streptomyces sp. P5F9
CCACTGAACAGTTCGCGCCAATAAGCGCCACACCCCGGGTCTCGCCCGCAGAAGGGGGACGCCAGCCCGGCACGTCGTCCTACCCTGACATGGGTAGCTGTCAGGCACGGGGAGACGCACCTTGTACAGCATCGTCGTGGTACCTCCGCCCACTTCGGAGGACGAGCGAAACCGCACCCAGCACCGGCTCGCCCCTGGTGAGCGGCTCAGCTTCGGACGTGCCGGGTGCGGCGCCGACCTGCCGATCGCGCACGAGGGTGTGTCGCGCAGGGCGGGTGAGATCGGCGCCCAGGGCTCGTTCTGGACGCTCAGCAACCTGAGCCGGGAGCAGACGTACGTCGTCGAGAACCCGGAGGGGGCGGGCGAGCACATCAAGGTCGGGCCGGGGCGGCTGGACGCCCCGGTGCCTTTCGAGTTCTCGCGGATCGTGCTGCCCGCGGCCGGTGACCTGCTGCCCATCGAGGTGTGGGCGCCCCGCCACGACTACCTGCACGCGGAGGCCGGTGGCGACAACGCTGTCGGCGAGACCACCGCGCCCGCGTTCTCCGTCGACCGCACCAAGCGGTACTTCGCGGTCCTCGCCGCCCTGTGCGAACCCCGGCTGCGCGGCGAACCGCACGCCCCGCTGCCGACGGTCGACCAGGTCGTCGACCGGCTGCGCCCCAACTGGCCCGCCGCGTCCCGCACTTCGGTCCAGTGGAACATCGACTACCTGGCCGTGAAGCTGCGCCTGAAGCCCGGCCCGGACGAGGCGGACCAGGGCCCGCGCCTGAACGGCAAGAAGGAGTCCCTGGTGTCGCTGGCGCTCCGCTTCGACCTCGTCCGGGAGGACGACCTGCTCGTCCTCACCGCCGCACCGACGGGCCGGTTAGCGCGGTGACCGAGCCATACGCCGTCGACGTCCCCCGGGGCTACCGCGTCGGCGTGTGGGAAGTGCGGGCACCGATCGCCACGGGCGCGTTCGGCAGCGTCTACGAGGCGCGGCGCACCGCCGACGTACCCGGCGAGGACCTCCCCGGCACGGCCGCCCTGAAATTCCTGCCGACCGGCACGGGCACCCCGCGCCAACTCGCCCATCTGCGCGAACTCGTCGAGCGCGAGGTCGAGTTGCACCGGCGCCTGAAGAGACCCCGGCTGATCCGGATGTACGACACGCTCACCGTCGACGACCCGTCCCGCCCCGCCCTCGACGGCGCCACCGTGCTCGTACTGGAGAAGGCGGAGAGATCGCTGGCGTCCCTGCTGTCCGGCACCCCGCGCCCCGACACCGGCCCCGTCCTCCTCGCGCAGATCTGCGAGGGGCTGGCCCAGCTGCACCGCGCGGGCTGGGTGCACGGTGACCTGAAACCGGCCAACGTCCTGCTGATGAAGGACGGTTCGGCCCGTCTGGCGGACTTCAACATGGCGGCGGAACTGGAGGGCACGCACGCGTACACGCCGGCGTTCTCCACCCCGGACTACACACCCCCCGAAGTCCTCTGGTCGGAGATCGACGAACGCGGGCGCCGCATCCGCCCCTCCGCGGACGTCTGGGCCTTCGGAGTCCTGGCCCACCTGGTCCTCGCCGACTCCTTCCCCCTCCCCGGCACCACCCCGGCGGCCCGCCGGGACGCGGCGGCCTCCTACGCCGCCGGCACCGACGAGTTACGTCTCTCCCCCGAACTCCCCGACGCCTGGCGGGAGATCGTCCGCGCCTGCCTCACCCGCACCCACGCCGACCGCATCTCCACGGCCGCCCTGCTGCGCCGCGTCGAGTCGGCGGCCGGCACCGGCACCTCGCCCCGGCTGCCGCGCGGCCTGCTGCCGCACCGCCACCGGACCGCCGTGACCGTCGGCTCGGTGCTCGCCACGGTGGCCGTCGCCGCCGCCGGGTACGGCATCAGCCACTGGGCAGGCACGGGCACGGAAGCATCCCCGGAGGCCAAGAGCTCGACCGCCGTGTACGGCGCCTCCGAACTCCGCACGGACAAGGGCGTCCCGGTCCAGTACCGCAAGCTGATCGTCGACTCGGCCCATGAGTGCCCCCGGGCGGAGGTCACCCCGGCCCTCATCGCGGCGATGCTGAAGGCGGAGAGCAACTTCGACCCCAACCTCTCGGACCCGTCCGTGCCGGGCGGCGGCGAGTACGGCATCGCCCGCTGGACACCGGCCGTCCTGCGCTGGTGGATCCGCGCCGACGGCGCCCCGGCCTCGGCGACCCCGGCCCCGCCCCTGACCCCGGCCCAGTCGATCCCGGCCATGGGCCGCTACCTGTGCTACATCGACGGTGGCCTGAAGACCTCCCTGCCCGGCGACCGCCGCGTACTGATCGCCGCCGCCTACCGGACGTCGTACAAGAAGGTGAACGACACGGGCGGCGTTCCCCCGAAGAACCGTGCCTACGCCGCCCGTGTCGCGCACTACCTCAAGGAGTACACGCCTCCCGGCGGGACGTGACCCTGAGAGTTCCGAGGTACCCCGCGCGGTCTGCGTGCCCCACGGTGTGAGTGCCGCCCTGGACGGGGTGGCAGGGGGAAACGGGGGCGTGTGATGAAGCGTGCGTTCGCTTCGCTGTGTGCGGCCCTGGCGGTGACGGGGGCCGTCGTGACCGGATGCGGTCACGGCCCGGACTCCGACACCCCGGGGCCGGCCGGCACGGCGGCCGGCCGGGGTGAGCCGCAGCCGCTGACCTGGCAGCAGGAACTCCGGATCGGCGACGCCCAGCAGCGCCTGACCAAGCGGTGCATGAACAGCCACGGATTCGCGTACTGGGAGGACCGCACGCTGACCCTCCGCGAGAGCATGCCGGTGCGGTACGTGCAGGACGACGTGGCATGGGCCCGCCAGAACGGCTACGGCGGCCGCATCGAGGCACGGCAGGACCAGCTGCGCCTGCACAACCCCATCGCGGCCTACCGCCAGAGCCTGTCCACCACCCGCCGGGCCGCCTTCGACAAGGCGCTCGACGGCGGCAACGACGTCCAGATCCTCTCGGCCCGGCTGCCCGGCGGCGGCCAGGAGGTCCGCACCCGCCTCGGCGGCTGCACGAAGCAGGCCGAGGAGACGCTCTACGGCGACCCCGCCGACTGGTTCCAAGCCTCGAAGACCGCGACCGGCCTGCCCGCCCTGTACGACCAACAGCTGCTCCACGACCGGCAGTTGACCAGCGCCGTGAGCGCCTGGTCCCGGTGCGTGAAACGGGCCGGGCTCTCCTATCCCGACCCCCAGGCCGCCCGGGACGCGGTGCGGGAGAACACCGCCCGCCTGGGCACCGCGGGCGCGGACAAGGCGTTCGCGACCGAACGGAGGACCGCGGCCGCCGACGCCACGTGCGCCCGCGCGACCTCCCTGAAGACCGTGGCCACGGCCCGGGAGACGTACTACGTCGACCGGCTGCCCGGCCGATACGGCGAGGCGCTGGACACCTACCGGCGCCTTGAGCGGCAGGCGTACGACCGCGCGGTACGGATCGTGCCGCAACGCGCCTGACGCGGACCAGCACGACACATACCCGCGGATTCGCACCACCCACTCGAAAACAAGGGGGATCCACCATGCGCAAACTCGCCATCGCGGCGGCCGTCATCGGCCTGACCGCCCTGGGGCTCGGCGTGCCCGCCACGGCCGCCCAGGCGTCCGACACCGGCGCCCAGGTGACCGGCTGCAACAACAAGTGGCCGGGCCGCAACGGCAACGTCTACGCCTGGGACGGCCAGGACTGCCAGGGCACGCTCCTGGGCGTCACAGCCGGCAACGACAGCGACTGGAACGCGGCCGGCGGCGGCTTCGCCGGTGCCTGGGACCGGGCGTCGTCCGTCATGAACGCCGGCTACACCGGCGGCAACGACGTCGTCCAGTTCTGGTACCTGACCGGCTACAGCGGCGGTTACACCTGTCTGTCCCCGAACGAGTACTTCGCGGACAACCTGACCGACAACTCCTTCAGCAACGGCTTCGTCGTGGACAACAACATCCGCTCCCACAAGTGGGTGACGTCCGGCTCCTGCTCGGTCTGGCTCACCTGATCCACCGCGGAACCGACGCGGAACCGACGGGGCTCCCGCACAGGTCGACCTGTGCGGGAGCCCCGTACTCCTGGCGTGCGCGAGTCGTCAGTGGAAGAAGTGCCGCGTCCCCGTGAAGTACATCGTGACGCCCGCCTTCTTCGCGGCCTCGATCGTCAGCTCGTCGCGGAGCGACCCGCCGGGCTGGACAACGGCCTTGACGCCCGCCTCGGTCAGGACCTCAAGCCCGTCCGGGAACGGGAAGAACGCGTCCGAGGCCGCGAACGAACCCCGCGCCCGCTCCTCGCCCGCCCGCTCGACGGCGAGCTTCGCGGAGTCGACGCGGTTGACCTGTCCCATGCCGACGCCGACCGAGGCACCGTCCTTGGCCAGCAGGATCGCGTTGGACTTCACCGCGCGGCAGGCCTTCCACGCGAAGGCGAGGTCGGCGAGGTCGGCCTCGGAGAGCGCGTCGCCCGTCGCCAGCGTCCAGTTGGCCGGGTCGTCGCCGTCGGCCTGGAGGCGGTCGGTGACCTGGAGCAGCACGCCTCCGTCGATCGGCTTGACCTCGACCGCGTTCGACGGACCGGCCGGGGTCTTCAGCACGCGGAGGTTCTTCCGCTTGGCGAGGATCTCCAGCGCGCCCTCCTCGTAGTCGGGCGCGACGATGACCTCGGTGAAGATCGGCGCGACCTGCTCGGCCAGCTCCTTCGTCACCGGGCGGTTGACCGCGATCACACCGCCGAACGCCGACAGCGGGTCACACGCGTGTGCCTTGCGGTGCGCCTCGGCGACGTCCGAACCGATCGCGATACCGCACGGGTTGGCGTGCTTGATGATCGCGACACAGGGCTCTTCGTAGTCGTACGCGGCACGGCGGGCGGCATCCGTGTCCGTGTAGTTGTTGTACGACATCTCCTTGCCGTGCAGCTGCTCGGCCTGAGCCAGGCCACCGCTACCCGCGGCGGAGCCGCTAATGGATGCAGTGTCGACGTAGAGCGCGGCCGGCTGGTGCGGGTTCTCGCCGTAGCGCAGGGTGTTCTCGCGCTCCCAGGTGGCGCCCAGGAAGTCGGGGAACCGCGACTCGTCGACCGGGGCGTACTCGCTCGCGAACCAGCTCGCCACCGCCACGTCGTACGACGCCGTGTGCTGGAACGCCTCCGCCGCGAGCCGCTTGCGGGTGGTGAGGTCGAAGCCGCCGTTCTGTACGGCGTTCAGGACGTCGGCGTAGCGCGCGGGGCTGGTGACGATCGCGACCGACGGGTGGTTCTTGGCGGCGGCGCGGACCATCGACGGGCCGCCGATGTCGATCTGCTCGACGCACTCGTCCTGGGACGCGCCCGAGGCGACGGTCTCCCGGAACGGGTAGAGGTTGCTGACCACCAGGTCGAAGGGGGCCACACCCAGCTCGTCGAGCTGCTGACGGTGGCTCTCCAGGCGCAGGTCGGCGAGGATGCCGGCGTGCACCTTGGGGTGCAGGGTCTTGACCCGGCCGTCCAGGCACTCGGGGAAGCCGGTCAGCTCCTCGACCTTGGTGACGGGGACACCGGCGGCGGCGATACGGGCGGCGGTCGAGCCCGTGGAGACGAGCTCCACGCCCGCCTCGTGCAGGCCGCGGGCCAGCTCTTCCAGACCGGTCTTGTCGTAGACGCTGACGAGCGCGCGACGGATGGCCCGCTTGCCGCTCTCGATGTTCTCGGCGGTCACTGGATAACTACCTTTCGTCCCTCAATGCGATAGCCGTTGCGGGCGAGCCGCCCCACGACATCGACGAGCAGCGTGCGCTCGACTTCCTTGATGCGCTCGTGCAGAGCGCTCTCGTCGTCCTCGTCCCGGATCTCGACCACGCCCTGAGCGATGATCGGCCCGGTGTCGACGCCGTCGTCGACGAAGTGGACGGTGCAGCCGGTGACCCGGGCGCCGTACGCGAGCGCGTCCCGTACGCCGTGGGCTCCCGGAAAACTGGGCAGCAGGGCGGGGTGCGTGTTCACGACCCGGCCGCCGAAACGGGCCAGGAACTCCTTGCCCACGATCTTCATGAACCCGGCCGACACGATCAGGTCGGGCTCGTACGCGGCGGTCGCCTCGGCGAGGGCCGCGTCCCATTCCTCACGCGTCCCGAAGTCCTTCACCTTGCACACGAAGGTGGGCAGTCCGGCGCGCTCGGCACGGGCGAGGCCCTCGATGCCCTCGCGGTCCGCGCCCACGGCCACGATCTCGGCTCCGTACGCCTCGGTGCCGGCGGCCTCGACGGCGTCGAGGAGCGCCTGCAGATTCGTACCGGATCCGGAGACCAGCACGACGAGGCGCTTGGCCACGGGCTTGGCGGCCACGGCGGGGCCCTTTCTCGGGGGAGCGTCGTCTTGTGCGGCCGGCTCGTGCATCCGCATGTCTCGTGCGTTCATACGAATGCTTCGCGCCCCGGGATACGGGGAAGTCTACGAAGCGGCCGACCGTCAGCAACGATACCGGCACACCGGACAGCCCCCACGGGACGGGGGCGTGGCCGGAAGGTAGCGTCTGGGGAGAGCGGGTCCGGGAACGCGGTTGTCGTGCGACGCGTTCAGGTACCAGCAGCTCATGTCGGAGACGTAACCACCAAGGGGAAGACGCTCATTTGATGCCGGACCGCAGTCTGCGACTCCTCACGTTCCCCCCGCTGTCGGCGCAGGGAGGGGAGCGCGGCACCGTGCTGCTCCGGGAGCGGCCCTCGTCGCCGCCCGACGCGCCCTCGGACGGGAAGAGCGGTGCGGGGCAGGACGACAATCCCTTCGCGCCACCGCCCGAGGGCACCCCGGACCGGCCCTGGCAGCCGCGGCGCCCCGAGGACGGCGAGGACGGCGAGGACGGCGACGCCCCGCAGGGTGACGGCGGTCACTCGCCGTGGGGCAACCAGTGGAGCGACCGGCAGCCGGGGCGTTCCCCGGGCAACTTCGGCGACCGGCCCGGCGGCCCCACCGGACAGAGCGGCCCCGAGGGCCCGGGCAACGGTGGCCCCGGCCAGGGCGGTATGCGCTGGGACCCGACGGACCCGGCCCAGCGCCGCGCGCGTTACGCCCTGCTGAGCGGCATGTGGGCCTTCTTCTTCGCCCTCTTCGGCTGGCCGTACGTGGCCCTGCTGCTCGGCGCGCTGGCCCTCTACTGGGGCGGCAGCGCCCTGCGCGCCAAGTCCCCCACCGCCGACCCGGACACCCCGGCGGTGCCCGAGACACAGGCCCGCCCGCAGACGACGGCGGCGATCACCGGCCTGGTCACCGCGTCCCTGGCGATCGCCCTGGTGGCCGCGTTGTTCGTCGCGCAGCTCGTCTACAAGGACTACTACACCTGCGCCAATGACGCCCTCACGAACGAGGCCAAGCAGTCCTGCAACCAGCTCCTGCCGAAGGAGCTGCGGGGGTTCCTGGGTACCGCCAACTGACAGACGCCACCGGTCAGTTCGTCACCGGCGGTTCCGGCTCGTCCGCATGTTCCGACGGCTCGGGTTCCGGTGGCGTGGACGCCTCCCTCAAGGCCGCCCAGCGGGCCTCGCGGGAGGCGTCGTCGTACCAGGGGGTGGGCGCCGGCTCCGACGGCACGTCGACGGGCAGGAAGTCGTACGGGTCGAACGTGGGGTCGTGGTCGTAGGCGATGTACGGCTGGTCGACGGGAGCCTGCGCCGGCACGGGTACCGGGACCGGCTGCTCCGCGTTCTCCGGCTTGCGCGCGAACCGACCCCGGACGACTGCGAACGCCCTCCGGAACCAGCGTTCCGGCACCGTGTCGACCTCGGCCTCGGCCTCCCGCGGCTTCCCGATCGTCGGTGCGGGCACCCGGCGTTCCCTCAGCCGCCACGCCCGCAGCCCGAGCGCCGTGGGCACCGCCACCGCCGCGATCCACGCCAGCGCCGCGCCCCCGGTCTCCCACCACACCGGCCCGAACCGCGCGAGCGCGGCACTCCCGAGCGGCCCCCCGGACAACTCCGCGAGCAGACCCAGCGCTACGGCACAGAGCGCGGCGGCGAGCAGGGCGGTGGCGGCGGTGCGGCCTTGCGCCCAAGGGGCCTGCGCTGAGGGGGAGTGCGCGGAGAGGGTGTGCGGGGTGTGCGCCGAGGGGGTGTGCG
>NZ_JBXVPZ010000435.1:0-8065 GCF_057961495.1 Streptomyces sp. P5F9
ACCCGGCACCCTCCCGGCGCAGCCCCTCCAGCAGGGCCGCGTCCTCGGAGGCGTCGTACGGGGTCAGCGGCGGGGGCTGGTTGGTGACGTCGTGCGTGGCGTTCCGCGGCTGCGGCGGTATGTGCGCGAGTGTCTGGGCCATAGGTGAAGTGTTGCACTATCACTGCGGTCGCATCAATGATGTAACACGAGAATCGCCACGTAGAGTACGAGGCCATGCGGATGAACGTGTCAGAAGGCCCCGGCGAGGTGGACCCGCGCCCGCTGTCCGCGCGGTCGGTCGTCCTCAGCCTGCTGCTGGGCACGCACCCGCCCGAGCTGCCCGTACGGGATCTGCTGCGTGCCGTCGAACCCCTCGGTGTCGCGGGCTCCACGCTCCGCGCCGCGCTCAGCAGGATGGTGGCCGCCGGAGACCTGCGGACCACGGACGCGGTCTACCGGCTCAGCGACCGCCTGCTGGAACGCCAGCGCCGCCAGGACGCCGCCGTACACCCCGAGACCCGCACCTGGGACGGCGACTGGGAGATGACCGTCGTCACCGCGATCGGCCGCGGCCCCGCCGAACGCGCCGACCTGCGCGGCAAGCTGACCACCCTCCGGCTCGCGGAACTCCGCGAGGGAGTCTGGCTCCGCCCGGCCAATCTGCTACGACCGCGGCCGGACGAACTCGGCGCGGTGGCTCGGCACTTCACCACCCGCCCGGAGGAGCCCGCCCGCCAACTGGCCGCGACCCTCTGGCCACTTGAGGCCTGGGCGAAGACGGCCGAGGCGCTGCTCGACCGGATCACCGCCACCGCGGACCACCCGGCCGACCGCTTCACCGTCCTCGCCGCCGCCGTACGGCACTTGCTCGCCGACCCGGTTCTGCCTCCTGAACTCCTGCCCGCCGACTGGCCGGGCGCGACTCTGCGCACCGAATACACCCGCCACCGGCGGGAGTTGATCGCGACCACGCTGGCGAACCCGGCATAGGCCGCTTCGTCAGCTCGGTGTGACTGTCTGTTAGCGTGCGCGGATGGAAGATCTGGGACTCGCGGACTGGCCGCCTGAGCCGATCGGAACCGGACGGCTCGCGCTCCGTGGATCCGAGGCGCGGGACCGTGCGACGTTCATCGAACTGCTCGCCTCTCCAGAGGTGCACACCTACCTCGGCGGCCCCCGCCCGCGTGACGAACTTGAGCGCAAGACGCCCGAGGTGCCCGAGCACCGGCCCGGGAGCCTCGTCGTCGAGCTCGACGGGGCGATGATCGGCCTGATCCTGCTCAGGAGAGCGGCCGGGCACATCCGCCCGGCCGTCGACGGGAAGGTCGATCTCGGCTACCTGTTCCTGCCACGGGCGTGGGGGTTCGGGTACGCCGTCGAGGCGTGCTCGGCGGCGCTCGGCTGGCTCGACGGGGTCCTTCCCGGCGAGCCGGTGGTGCTCACCACCCAGAGCGCCAACACCCGTTCGATGCGCCTCGCGGCGAAGCTGGGGTTCACCGAGGTGGAGCGGTTCGAGGCATGGGACGCCGAGCAGTGGCTCGGCATGCGGTCAACGGCCGTACCGCCGGGCTGAGTTCGTGCCGGAGCGGCCGTGCGAAGCGCCGTGCGGGGACGCTTCGTACGGCCGCCGTCACCGTGGAAGGCCTACTTGTACGTGATGTCCGAGGACGCGTACTTGCAGTAAGTCCCGTCCGCGCCCGTGCCGTTGGTCGTCGGCTCAGCGCCCGTGTTGTTCCCGATGTACTTCTGGCAGGGGATCATCTTCTTGCTGGTGTCCCCGACGATCGTGATGGCCTTCAGGGTCGCGCTGTCACCGTAGTTGGTGTTGATGCCGACGATCCGGCTGCCCTTGTAGGTCGCCTCGATGGTGTTGAGGTTGATCGTGCGCTTGTACTGCGTCTTGCAGTTGCCGCACGAGCGGACGAACGTACCGAAGGTCTGCGCCGCGAAGTTGGAGACGTTGAGCGTCCCGGCACCGTTGAACTGGAACACCTTGTCGCTGGCCCCCTTCGCGCCACCGCCGTTCACGGTGTACACGTTGGACGACGAGGAGCCCAGGAAGGTCGCCGCGTCCTCGCCGACGTCCTCCCACCAGACGTTCTGCAGCGTGCAACTGCCCAGGCAGTGGATGCCGTCGGCGGCGGGCGAGCCGATGATGACGTTCTTGACGACGGCACCCGGGGCCAGTTCCAGGATGGGGCCCTGGTCCTCGTCCTGGCTGCCCGTGCCCAGGTCACCGCTGCCGTACAGGCGCAGCATCCCGTAGTCCTTGGTGCCCGAGACCGAGATCGTCGAGGTCACCGCCTGGCTGCCGCTCGCGGTGGGCCAGGTGGCGGCGCTGGCCGGAGAGAGCGCGCCGGATGCCATGATCATGCCAATAGAGAGGCCGAGGGCGGCCAGAGCGCCGGTGAGCGCGCGTGATCGTGCGGAAGAAGTCATGTCCCGATTCCTTCTCCGAGGTGGGGGAGTGGTCAGAGCTTTCCGGTGCCCGCGCCGGCCGTCACCGAGGCGACGACGGTCGAGGCGGGCTCGGCGGTGTAGCTGTACGGCGGGCTGGTGAACGTGCCGACCTGCGAGATCTCGGTGGCGGCTCCACCGAGGTCGTTGCCGCTGAGGTTGGCGTAGCCGTCCACGTCGCTGTCCCGGTTCGTCGTGACGGCGACCTCCGTGTCCCGGAAGACGTTGTTCTGGACGAACATCTGGGCGCCCATGCGCGAGTGCACGGCCGTCTCGGCGCCGACGACGTAGTTGTCGTAGAAGTGCCCGGTGCCGAAACGGAGGCTGGGGATACGGGAGTTGACCTGGTCGAACCAGTTGTGGTGGTACGTCACCCGCAGATGCCCGGTGTCCTCGCTCGCGTTGTTGTCGCTGTGGCCGACGAGCGAGCCCTTGTAGTGGTTCTTGAAGGTGTTCCAGGAGACGGTGACGTAGTCGGAGGCGTGGCTGATGTCGACCAGGCCGTCGTAGTAGTCCTTGCCGTGGTCGAGGTCGGACGAGAAGGCGTTGTGGTCGATCCACACCTTCGTCGAGGCCTGCACGGTGATGCCGTCGGCGGGCGCGACCGGCTTGCTGATGTTCAGATTGCGGACGACGACGTTCGTGACCTTCTTCAGACGCAGCCCGCCACCGGTGAACCCGGACGCCGAACCGACGCCGAGGACCGTCGTGTTGGACCCGACGTCGACCTGACCGCTCAGCGAGATCAGCCCGTTGACCTTGACCACTTTCGAACTGTTGCCGGTGACCGCCGACTTGAAGGCGTCCAGCGTCGACACCGTGACCGCCGTGGCGCTGCCGCCACCGGTCGTCCCGGCACCGAAACCGACCGGCGAGGCGTCGGCTGCGGAGGCGGACTGGGGGAGCGTGAGCACGGCCGCCGCGGCGAGGGCGACCGCCGCCAGGGCTGATCGTCGGGGATGTGGATGTGGGGGGCGAGTACGCATGCGGGTGCGTCCCTTCTGGGGGAGTGGAGTGATCGTGTACGTGAACGATGTACGCCATGAAGGACCGCGCGGTCACACTTCTGAACGGAACGTAGGGTGCAAGCGCTTTCTAGTCAACGCTTGTGCAGAAACTATTCGAAGCGTGGGAGCGCTTCCATGGCGCCCATGTCCATGTCACGATGCCGATTGTTCTCCCCGAAAGATGCCGCACGAGCCGCGATCAGAAGGGACGATGACGTGCGCCCCACAGCCGCCGACACCCTCAAGTCATCGAGAAAACCGCCGCGTTCGGTACTCGTCGCCCTCTTCGGAGCGCTGGTGCCCTTACTCGCGGCCCTGACCCTCCTGGCGCCCCCGGCCGCCGCCCGCACCGAGGCCGTCCCCACCGCCACTCTCACCGAGGTCACCGCCTTCGGCGCCAACCCCAGCAACCTGCAGATGTACGTGTACGTCCCGGCCGCCGTCACCGCGCACCCGGCGGTCGTCGTGGCCGTGCACTACTGCGGGGGATCGGGCCCGGCGATGTACTCCGGCACCGAATACGCCTCGCTGGCCGACCAGTTGGGGTTCATCGTCGTCTACCCGTCGGTCACCCGCGCCAGCAAGTGCTTCGACGTCTCCTCGGCCCAGGCCCTGCACCGCGACGGCGGCAGCGACCCGGTCGGCATCAAGTCGATGGTCGACTGGGTGACGAACACCTACTCCGCCGACACCTCCCGCGTCTTCGCCCTGGGCATCTCCTCCGGCGCGATGATGACGAACGTCCTCCTCGGCGACTACCCCGACGTGTTCGCGGCCGGCGCGGCCTTCGCCGGCGTGCCGTTCGGCTGCTTCGCCACCACCGACGGCTCCGAGTGGAACACCGCCTGCGCCAACGGCACGGTCGTCCAAACCCCCCAGCAATGGGGCGACTTGGTCCGGGGCGCCGACCCCGGCTACACCGGCCGCCGCCCCCGCATGCAGCTGTGGCACGGCACCGCGGACGACACGCTGCGCTACCCCAACTTCGGTGAGGAGATCAAACAGTGGACCAACGTGCTGGGCGTCAGCCAGACCCCGGCCGCCACCGACTCCCCGGCGACCGGCTGGACCCGCACCCGCTACGGGGCCACCGGTGACCAGGCCCCCGTCGAGGCGATCAGCCTCCAGGGTGTCACCCACAACCTCTACACCTATGGCATGGGCGCCCGCGTCCTCACCTTCTTCGGCCTGACCGGCGGTGGCACCACGCCCCCGCCCTCGACCGGCCCCTGCAAGGTGACCGTCACGACCAGCGCCTGGAACACCGGCCTCACCGCCTCCGTGACGCTCACCAACACCGGCACGAGCACGGTCAACGGCTGGCAGCTCGGCTTCACCCTGCCCACCGGCCAGGCCATCACCAACGGCTGGGGCGCCACGTACGCCCCCGCCTCCGGCACGGTGACGGCCACCAACGCCTCGTACGACGGCACGATCGCCCCCAACGCGAGCGTGACCATCGGCTACCAGGCGAACCACACCGGCAACAGCGCGGCGCCGACGGCCTACACGCTCAACGGAACGGCCTGCACGGTCGCTTGAGCCACTCCGGGGTGCGTGCCCGACGCCTCCGGCACGCACCCCGCCCCCAACTCCCGCCAGAGGAAGGCCGGTTCCGTGCAGCCAACGAGACGGACAGCGATCGTCGCCACGACGACAACGGCACTGTCGGCCCTGGTCGCCACCAACCCAGCACGCGCCGAGGGGAGTTCGGCCCCTTCCGTCACACACTGGGTGAACACCTGGACGGCGATGCCCCAGCTCACCGAGCCCGGCAACCTGCCACCCGCGCCGTTCACCGGGACCGGATCGGTCCTCGTCGACACCACCCTGCGCCAGACGCTCCGCGTCACCACCGGAGGCCGGAAACTGCGCCTGCGCTTCTCCAACGCCTACGGCGACACCCCGCTCCCGCTCACCGCGGTGACGTTGGCGCTCCCGCAGGACGGCAGGGCGGGAGCGAGCGCGATCGTGCCCGGCAGCAGCAGACCGGTCACCTTCGCCGGGCGCAGATCGGCGACCGTCCCCGTAGGTGCCCAACTGGTCTCCGACCCACTGGACTTGGACCTGCGCCCGGCGTCCGTCCTGACCGTGACGGCCTACCTGGCGACGGGCCAGCCCTCGCTCGCGCTCACCTCGCACCCGGGTTCACGCACGACGTCGTACCTGCGCACCGGCGACCACACCGAGGACCAGGACCTGCTGCCCGGGGCGACCCCGGTCGACCACTGGTATCTGCTGAGCGACGTCGAGGTCCTGGCCCCGCGCGCCACCACGGCCGTCGCGATCCTGGGCGACTCGCTCACCGACGGTCGCGGCTCCACGACGAACGCCAACGACCGCTGGCCCGACCAGCTCTACGACCGCCTCCGCACCCACCCCGCCACCGCGTCCGTGGCGATCCTGAACCAGGCCGCCGGCGGCAACCGCGTCCTCAACGACGGCCTCGGACCCAACGTCCTCGCCCGGCTCGACCGCGACGTCCTCTCGCGCAGCGGAGTCACCCGCCTCATCGTCTTCGAGGGCGTCAACGACATCGGCACCGCCGACGCGACCCCCGCCGCCCAACACCAGGTCACGGAAGACCTGTTGGCCGCCTACGGCCAGATCGTCGTCCGCGCCCACGCCCAGGGCATCCGCGTCTACGGCGCGACCCTGCTCCCCTTCGGCGGCAACACCTACGACGACCCGGCGGGCGAACGCGAGTCCTCCCGCCGGGCGGTCAACTCCTGGATCCGCACGGCCGGTTGCTTCGACGCGGTCCTCGACTTCGACCGCGCCGTACGCGACCCCGCCGACCCGCGCCGACTGCTCCCGTCCCTCCAGGTCGGCGACTGGCTGCATCTCAATCCGGCGGGGTACGGGGTGTTGGCCGCGACGGTCCCCGCCGGACTGCTGCGCTGATCGGGGCGTAGGGAATTCGGTGCCGGTGGGTGGGCCGTCGTGCGTGTCACGCCCCGCGTCCGAGGCAGGATTTCCGCCGGTCGGACCCTAGACGACCGGCTCCTCCGCGACGGCGCCGGCGGGAGCCGCAGTATTGGCCGCGGGGGAACTCCCCTTCGACGGAAGGTGGTTGAAGAGCAGGTTCAGCACGATCGCCGTCAGGCAGCCAGCGCTGATGCCGCTGTTCATCACCGTCTGGAACCAGTCCGGGAACTGCGCGTAGATCGTCGGCACCCCGACCGGGAGCACGCCCACGGCCACCGAGACGGCGACGACGGTGAGGTTGTGGTTGTCCTTGAAGTCGACCTGGGTCAGGGTGCGGAGACCGCTCGCGGCGACCGTGCCGAACATGACCAGACCCGCGCCGCCGAGCACCGGCGCCGGTATCGCCGCGACGACCGCGCCGAGCTTGGGCAGCAGGCCGAGGACGACGAGGATGCCACCGGCGACGGCGACGACCCAGCGGCTGCGGACGCGGGTCATGCCGACGAGGCCGACGTTCTGAGCGTACGCCGTGTAGGGGAAGGTGTTGAAGACGCCGCCGAGGACGGTGGAGAGGCCGTCGGCACGCAGCCCGTCCGCGAGGGAGCGCGGTTCGATCTTGCGGTCGGTCATCTCCCCGACCGCGATCAGGTCACCGGTCGTCTCGGTCATCGTCACCAGCGCCACCACCAGCATCGACACGATCGCCGAGGCGTGGAAGGTGGGCGTACCGAAGTGGAACGGGGTGCTGATGCCGACCCAGTCGGCGTCCCCGACCCCGCTGAAGTCCGTGAACCCGAACACCACCGCGGCCACGAGCCCCACGGCCATGCCGATCAGCACCGCGATGCGGCTCAGGAAGGCGGGCGCGAACCGCTGCACACCGAGGACGACCGCGAGGACGAACGCGGCGAGCGCGATGTTCTTCGGCTCACCGAAGTCCTTGGCGCCCTGACCGCCGGCCGCCCAGTTGCCCGCCGCCGGCAGCAGCGACAGACCGATGATCAGGATCACCGTGCCGGTGACCAGCGGCGGGAAGAAGCGCAGCAGCCTGCCGAAGACGGGGGCCAGGAGCGCGATGGCGAGCCCGGCGATGATCACGGAGCCGTAGATCGCGGGCAGTCCGCCGCCCGTCGTACCGATCAGCACCATCGGGGACACCGCGGCGAACGTACAGCCCTGCATGATCGGCAGCCGCACGCCGAACCGCCAGAAACCTATGCACTGGATGAGCGTCGCTATCCCGCACACCAGCAGGTCCGCGGTGATCAGATACGCCAGATCGGCGGCCGACAGCTTCATCGCCCCGCCCACGATCAGCGGCACCGCGACCGCGCCCGCGTACATCGCGAGCACGTGCTGGAGCCCGAAGGCGGCCAGTTGCCGGACGGGTGGGACCTCGTCGACGGGATGCACGGGGGTGGTCGTGGCCATGGGCACTCCTGAGCGGCGGAGAGGGGAGAAACGTGCGAACAGTTCGAGACCGTAGGCGCCTTGAACAGTTTGTTGATTTCTGGGTTGTTGCCGCCGTGTGTCTTGCCCGGCTGCTATGTGTGCGCCCCACATATCTCTATGTGCGCGCCTCACGTGCCGCCGCCAGCAGGGCCGCCCAGTCCGGCAGTTTGACCACACCACCCCGCCCGAGCGAGACCCCCAACTCCGCCTCGGCCCGCTCGATGGCCTCCCACCCGCCC
>NZ_JBXVPZ010000436.1:0-8057 GCF_057961495.1 Streptomyces sp. P5F9
GTGGGGCGGGATCCGGGGATGTGGGACGTCGACACCAACGCGTTCACCAAGGTGCCGGGGCTCAGTGATCCGAACATGTTGGAGACTTCGGCGACCGTGTTGTTGGCGCCGGCTCAGGACGAGAAGTACATGGTCATCGGGGGTGGGGGTGTTGGTGAGTCGAAGTTGTCCACCAACAAGACCCGGCTCGTCGATCTGAAGGACGCCGATCCCAAGTTCGTGGACGGGCCCTCCCTGGAGAAGGGGACCCGGTATCCGCAGACCTCGATCCTGCCTGATGACACGGTGCTTGTGTCGGGTGGGTCCGAGGATTATCGGGGGCGTGGCGAGTCGGACATTCTGCAGGCTCGGCTTTATCACCCGGACACGAACAGTTTCGAGGAGGTCGCCGATCCGCTGGTGGGGCGGAACTATCACTCCGGGTCGATTCTGTTGCCGGACGGGCGGGTGATGTTCTTCGGGTCCAATCCGCTGTATGCGGACAAGGCGGACACGAAGCCGGGGGTTTTTGAGCAGCGGATCGAGATCTACACGCCGCCGTATCTTTACCGGGACTCTCGGCCGGATCTTTCTGGGGGGCCGGAGTCCATTGCCCGGGGGGCTTCGGGGACGTTCACCTCTGAGCATGCTTCTTCGATCAAGAAGGTGCGGTTGATTCGGCCCAGTGCGTCCACGCATGTCACGGATGTTGATCAGCGGTCTGTTGCGCTGGACTTCAAGACGGCGGGGGACAAGGTCACGGTTACTGTGCCGAAGGATCGGAATCTGGTGCAGTCGGGGTGGTACATGCTGTTTGTGGATGACGATCAAGGGACGCCGAGTAAGGCGGTGTGGGTGAAGGTGCCGTAGCGCTCCCGCGGGTTTGGTTTTTGGGTGCGGGAGCGCTGTGGCTGGTCGCGCAGTTCCCCGCGCCCCTAAAAACAGGGGCGCTGTGGCTGGTCGCGCCCACGCGGCGGAGCCGCAAATCGATACAGCCCCGCGCCCCTAGGGGGTTGAGGCCTTGGCCAGCTTCAGAGCGTAGGTTGGCCACCAATCGCCTGCCTTCGGGCCGCCCTTGCAGGTGCCGTCTGATTCTCCTGGGCGTTTGATCCACAAGTAGGCGTCCACGAGCGGGTCCGCCGTCTTTGTTGTGGGGGTTTCGCCTAGGGCCCGGCCCGGCGGGTTGCACCAGTTCTCGTCTGGGTCGCCGGACGTATACGGTCCGTTGCCGTTGCGGCTGGTGTCGATGACGAAGTGTTTGTTGGCGGTCTTTGCCGAGAGTTGTTTGCCGTAGGCGATGGAGTCCTGGGTGGAGTAGAAGTTGGAGACGTTGACCGCGAAGCCGTCGGCTTTGGCGATGCCTGCTCGTTGGAGGGGCTGGTAGATCTCGTCGGGGTGGCCCCAGCCCGCGTTTCCGGCGTCCAGGTAGACCTTCGTGTTCTGCAAGGACTTGAGCTTGGTGATCGCGTAGGCGAGCAGGTCGTAGCGCTCCGCCTGGAATTGGGCGGGGGTGCAGCCGTCGACCAGGTGGAGGACGGCGTCCGGTTCCAGGATCACCGTCGCCGAGCGGGTCGCGATGCCTTCGGCCACCGCGTCGATCCAGGCGCGGTAGGAGTCGCCGTCGCCCGCTCCGCCCTGGGAGTACTGGCCGCAGTCGCGGTGCGGGATGTTGTAGAGGACCAGGAGGGCGGTGCGGCCGGCCTGGTCGGCGGCCTCGGTGAAGCCCTGGGCCTCGGCCTTCGGGTTCTCCGCGCCGATCCACTCGCCGGTGGGCTGTTCCGCGATCTTTCTGATCTGCTCGGCTTCCGCCGTCTTGCCCGCCTTGACGTAAGTGGCCAGCTGGCGGGCCGCGTTGGTGTCCGGGTTGACCCAGATCGGGTCGGCTCCCTCGGGCTGTTGGGTGATCTCCGCGTTCACGTCAGGTTTCCTGTCTCCGTCCCCCGAGGAGGAGCACCCCGCCATCAGCAGCGCCGCCCCCAGGACCAGCGCCGACGTCCGCGTGCCGAAGGAGACCGGGGTCCCCTGGCTGCCGTACATCCAACTCCCCCTTGGCTGTACCGATCCAAGGGTCAATCGTGACATACGTGGCGTGCCGCCCACGAGAACGCCAGGGGTGTTGTCGGCGGGCTGTTACACCTCGGCCCTTGGGGGTAGGTGCGCGGCCTAGGGTCTGCCCGGCGCGCTCGGTTCCGGGGCAGGGGAAAGGTGGCCGTCATGCACCACACACCCCGGGAGAGCCGGTTCGCCGCGGCGCTGATGGAGGCCGCCGACACCCTGACGGAGACCTTCGACACCGGGGACTATCTGCGGCGGCTGGCCGATCACTGTGTGGAACTGCTGTCCGCTTGGGCTGCCGGGATTGTGCTGATCGACGGTGGTGAGGCGGTGGCGCTGGGCGGGAGTACGCGCGGTGGTCGGGAGGAGATCGCGCTCGAACTGCTGGCCGCCCAGCGCAACGGCGGGCCCTGTCTGGAGAGTTACGGCGCCGGGCGGCCCGTGCCACCGGTGTCGATCAGTGCGGCCCACGAGGCCGCCCGCTGGCCGGAGTTCACCGAACGGGCCCTGCGGCTCGGCGTCGTGGCGACCTTCGCGGTGCCGGTGCGGTGGCGGGGCACCCTGTTCGGCGCGCTCAATGTGTTCGCGCCGGTGCTGCCCAACTGCGCCTCGGACAGCTGGCGTTCGGAGCTGGTGATGGCGCAGGCGCTCGCCGACGCCGCCGGTCTGGGGCTGGAGAATCACCGCGCGTACGCCCAATCCCGTTGTCTGGCCGGGCAGTTGCAGGAGGCGTTGTCGAGCCGGGTGCGGATCGAGCAGGCCAAGGGGATGCTCGCCGAGCGCTGGCAGGTCGGTACCGACGAGGCGTTCATCGCGCTGCGCGGGCATGCGCGGCGGCGCCGGACGCCGCTGGACCGGGTCGCGCGGGCGGTGATCGAGGGGGCCGTGGACGACACCGAACTGCGCCCGAGTCCGTAGATCCGCAGATCTGTAAGGGAGTTGCCCGTAGACCTGTGAGGGGCTTGTCCGTAGACCCGTAAGGGACTTGTCCGTGGTTCCGTACGGGACTTGGCGGATCAATAGTGACCAGCGCATATGACAGCGAGCGACCGCTGTGGGACATGGCGTTATTCGCCCTCTAGGCCCGGACGCTCATTCGTTCTAGAGTCATTCCCAACGGCCCGGGTCCCCGGCCAAGTGCACACCTTCCACCACTGGTTTTCCAGACCTCCCGCGCTGTTCGCCGGGTTACTCCCGCAGCCCGTGCGCGTGCGGTTGAGGACCAGCCCGGTCGGCGGCTTCAGGGGGGAGCAGGTCGTCGGCCGGGCCCGGTTGTCAGAGTCCGGTGCCGGTGAGGTAGGCGGACACGATCACATTCGCCGTGTAGCTGCGGCCGGCTCGGTCGAAGGTGCCGCCGCAGGTGATGAGGCGGAGTTCGGCGCGGCCCGACTGCCGTGTGCCGTAGGCCTGTTGGGCGTCGAAGTGGGCGCGGGTCAGGACGCGGACGTCGTCGACGGTGAACTCGGCCACCTTGCCGTCGTCGCGGATCACCCGGATCGTTTCCCCCGGGCGGAGGGTGCTGAGCTTGTAGAAGACGGCGGGGCGGGTCTCGGTGTCGACGTGCCCGACCATCAGGGCGGTCCCGGGGGCCCCGGGGCGCACTCCGTTCCCGTACCAGCCGACCACGCCCGCCTGATCGAACGGTGGTGGATCGATCGCGCCCTGCGTGTCCAGGCCGCGGGCCACCACCGGTGCCTGGACGGCGAGTTGGGGGATGTCGATGCGCTGCGGCAGCGCGTTCCCCAACGGCTTTGCCGCGGGCGGGAGTTCGGCCTCCGGGGGGCGTCCGACCGCCGCCACGTCACCGGTCGTCGGCGCGGATATGCCCAGCCGGATGTCGGTCAGGTCCTGCCCCCACAGCCAGAGCCCGAGCAGCAGCACGGCCCAGGCGACCCCGGTCAGCAGCCGTCCGGTGCCGGAGGAACGCTCGTGCTCGGCGGGCCTGTCGTGATCGAACATGGCCGGTCAGCCCGTCCTGCGGCTCCGGCGGGCGCTGCGCAGCGCCACGGCCGCCGCGGCGACACCGGCCAGCAACAGACCCACCACCGCGTGCGCGGTACCGGGACCGGCCGCCCGCGCGTCCGCTGCCGCGAGGTGCGCCGTACCACCGCCGCCCGCGTGCACGGGAGCGACCGGCGACGCGGGGATGGAGGGGGGCGCCGAGGGCGACTGGGACGCGTCCGCCACGACCTTGATCGCGCCCTTCACCGTCACGCTTCCGCAGGTGATCTTCACGTCGTAGCTGCCCGGCTCCAGCGAGGTGCGGACCCGGGTCTCGCCCGCGAGGGTGCCGGCCGCGCCGACCAGCTTGGCGTCGGCGACGAACGCGGCGGACGCCGCCGAGCCCGTCGTACCGGCACAGCCGCTGATCTTCAGCGCGACATCGGCGCCGGGGGCCGGGGAGGCGGGGGTCACCGAGACAGCGCCTCCGTCCGCCGCGTACGCCGTCGGGGTGAGCGCCGCGAGGACCATCGCGACACCCGCACAGAGTGTGACTTTCAGTGAACCCATCGTGAACCTCCAGATATCTGGAGACTCCTCCTCACAGCGGACGGCCGCATCCTCAGCCACGCCCCGCTGCTCCGTATGGGGGACGGCGCCGGAAGGTGCATAGCATGGTCACCTCACATGCCCGCGTACCGCAGGAGTGCCCACCCATGACAGAGCGCAAGCCCATCGAATCGTGGCTCACCGACATGGACGGGGTGCTGATGCACGAGGGCGTCCCGGTGCCCGGCGCGGACGCGTTCATCAAGACGCTGCGTGAGAAGGGGCGTCCGTTCCTGGTCCTCACCAACAACTCGATCTACACCGCGCGCGACCTGCACGCCCGCCTCAACCGGATCGGTCTCGACGTCCCGGTGGAGAACATCTGGACCTCGGCGCTGGCCACCGCCGCCTTCCTGGACAACCAGCACCCCGGCGGCACCGCCTACGTCATCGGCGAGGCCGGGCTGACGACGGCCCTGCACGATGCCGGGTACGTACTGACCGACTCGGACCCCGACTTCGTGATCCTCGGTGAGACCCGGACCTACTCCTTCGAGGCCCTGACCAAGGCGATCCGGCTGATCAACGACGGCGCCCGGTTCATCGCGACCAACCCCGACAACACCGGGCCCTCGCCCGAGGGCGCCCTGCCGGCCACCGGATCGGTGGCCGCGCTGATCACCAAGGCGACCGGCAAGGAGCCCTACTTCGTCGGCAAGCCGAACCCGCTGATGATGCGGTCGGCGCTGAACACCATCGGCGCGCACTCGGAGACCAGCGCCATGATCGGCGACCGCATGGACACGGACGTCCTCGCCGGCCTGGAGGCCGGGATGGAGACCTTCCTCGTCCTGACCGGGCTGACGACCAGGGGCGATGTGGAGCGCTACCCCTACCGGCCCACAACGGTCGTGGAGTCCATCGCGGACCTGGTCGACCTGATCTGATCCCACCAGATGTGATCAGCTGTTCGTCGCCGACTGCCAGTCCTCGACGTACGACGTCAGGTTCTTGTCGATGTCCGGCCAGTCCGGTTCGAAGATCTCGACGCCGGTCATGAGCCTGGTCAGGGCGCCGGCGGTGCCGTCGGTGGCCTTGCCGGCGCCGCTCACCTGGTCGGCACCGGCCGGGGTGTACGTCTGCAACAGCCCCTTGCTGTCAGCCGAGGCCGCCATCCCGGTCATCTCCAGCGCCTCGGCGACCCGGGTCCGCCGGTACGGCGGCAGGTCGGTGACGTCGCGGCCGCCGAGGAACACCCGCCCGGACACCGGCCGTGCGAACCCCCGCGACCGCCCGCAGCGCGGTGGTCTTGCCGGAGGCGGACGGGCCGAGCAGCGCCATGACCTCGCCGGGTTCGACGGTGAGGTCGAGGACGTCGAGGACGACCGTGCCGTCGTAGGCGACGGTGACCGAGTCGAAGCGGATGCCGTTCGTCATGCGAGCACTCCGGGCAACTGTCCGACGCCGTCCAGGACTTGGCCCGCCCCGGCCGCCCGCAGCGCGTCCGCGTCGTGGGCGCCGGTCAGGACACCGGCGACCAGCCCTGCCCCCGCACGGACCCCGCTGAGCATGTCGTACGAGGTGTCGCCGACGACGGCCATCTGCCGTACGTCGTCGGCAACCGCCGTACGCAGGAAGGCGGTCAGCACCATGTCCGGGTACGGGCGTCCCCGGCCGCCGGCGTCGGCGGGGCACAGCGTGAGGTCGGCGAGGTCCTGCCAGCCGAGCGCGGCCAGGATCGCGTCCTGCGTGGCGCGGGCGAAGCCGGTCGTCAACACGACCGTACGGCCTTGGGACTTGAGCAGTTCGACGGTCTCGCGGGCGCCGGGCAGGGCGGCGACCCGGCCGCCGTCGACGAGTTCGGCGTACGCCGCCTCGAAGGCCTTGTTGGCGTCCTGGGCCTTCGACTCCTCGCCGAACAGGTGGCGGAAGACGGAGATCTTGGACTCGCCCATGGTGGCGCGGACGTAGCCGAGCATGTCAGCGGGTTCCGCGCCCATGTGCCGGGCGGCAGCGGCGAACGCCTCCTCGACGAGACCGCCGTCGGCGACGGTGGTGCCGGCCATGTCGAGGACGACGAGACGGATGTCGGGTGCCGTGGGGTTCATGAGGGAGGTCACGGGGGTCACCAGTCCAGTTCGTTCGCGGTGGTTTCGGCGATCGCCGGGGAGCAGGTCATGCCGCGACCGCCCGGTCCGGTGACCAACCACACGCCGTCGCGCACCTGTTGGCGGTGGACGACGCGGGCGGGGTCGGTGCACTGCGCGTACACGCCGGCCCAGCGGCGGCGGATCTTCGGGAGGGGACGGCCGAGGAACGACTCCACGACCTCGGTGAGGTGGTCGTAGGGGTCCTCGGCCGTGTCGAAGGCGAAGGGGTGCTCGTACTCGTGGGTGTCGCCGATGGTCAGTCCGCCGTCGGCGCGCTGCACCATGAGGAGTTGCATGGCGTGCGCGGCGGCCGTCGGCAACTGCGGCTGTCCGGCGTTGAGTTGGTCCAGGGCCGGCCCGCGGTAGGCCGGGTAGTAGCGGAAGCTGTCCGCGTCGGCGATCGACGTGGTGAGGGGTTCGCCGAGCGGGTCGGTCTGCATCATCTGCAACCGGACGCGGCGGACCGGGAGTTCGGGCCCGGCGAGTTCGCGGACGAGCCCGCCGAGCCAGGCGCCCGTGCACAGCACGACCGCGTCGGAGGCGTGCACGTCCCCGTGGTCGTCGCGCACCGCGTGCTCGCCGACGACCTCGCGGACCTCGCGGCCCGGCAGGAATGTGTAGTCCGGCGACTTCGACAGCTCGGCGCGCAGGGCGAGTTGGGCGGTACGGGGTTCGACGGCCGCGTCCCGCTCGCAGTACAGGGCGGCGGTGAAGTCGCCGCGCAGGGCGGGGTTCACGGCGCGGGCCTCGGCGGCGGTGAGGAGCTTGTAGCCGCGGGCGGCCGAGTCCTCCCGGGCCACGGCGGCCTCGGCGACGGCGAGTTCGCGGTCGCCCCGGACGGGGGTCAGCGACCCGTTGGCCCGGAAGCCGAGCCCGGGGACGCGGGCGCCGATCTCCTCCCACAACTCCCTTGCCCGCAGGGCGGTTTCGAGTTCCCCGCCGCCCGCGCGGCCACTCACCCAGATCTGCCCGAAGTTTCGCAGCGAAGCGCCGCGGGCCTCCGCCTCGCGCTCGATCTGCACGACCTCATGGCCGCGTTCCACCGCTTGCCAGGCGTGCATGGTGCCCACCACGCCGCCTCCGACGACTGTCACTCTCACGACGGCCACGCTCCTCGGGATCAGGGACCGGGAACCGGAAAGGTCCGGCTCCCAACGAGAGCCTGAACGACCCATCACGTTTGGGCTAGACCCGTTATCTATCCGTGATAATCACGGGCCGTACGGCGGGGCTCCTCGGGGCTCTCGGCCCCCAGGTTTCTCAGCCTCCGTGGTGCGTCGTGAAGGAGAAGCGGTCGCCCCGGTACAGGCCCCGCACCCGTTCCAGCGGGCGGCCCTGCGTGTCCCGTGACACGCGGTGGATCAGCAGCATCGGGAGGGCGGG
>NZ_JBXVPZ010000437.1:0-8033 GCF_057961495.1 Streptomyces sp. P5F9
GCTCGGGCGGGGACGCCGGTCAGCCGTTCTTCCTCCGCCGGTGAGGTGTCCAGCCGCACTGGGGACGGCCCGCGTCGGAATCGGCGTCCGGCGTCCCCGCCCGAGCCGCCACCGCAGGCGACCAGGGGGGAGAGCGCCGCTGCCGTGCCGAGGCCGGCGAGGGCGGCGAGGGCGGCGGCCCGGGTTCGATGAGTGAGGATCGACATGGCCGCACCGCGATCCGCGGATATGAAGATCCTGTCAGACCGCCGTCAGACTGCTGTCTGGTGTCACAGCGGCGACCTTAGGGTGAGCCGGGTGAACGCATATGTCCTGGTGGCCGAGGACGACGTCAAACAGGCCGAGGTGATCCGCCGCTATCTGGAGCGCGAGGGCCACTCCTCCCTGGTCGTCCACGACGGGCGCGCGGCCATCGACGAGGTACGGCGCCGGCAGCCGGATCTGCTCGTCCTCGACGTGATGATGCCCCTGGTCGATGGTCTGGACGTGTGCCGCGTGCTGCGCCGGGAGTGCGATGTGCCGGTGCTGATGCTGACCGCGCGCAGCACGGAGGAGGATCTCCTGCTCGGCCTCGATCTCGGCGCCGACGACTACATGACCAAGCCTTACAGTCCACGGGAGTTGATGGCCCGCATCCGCACCCTGCTGCGGCGGACACGGGCCGCGACGGCGGCGCCGGACGATCCCGTGCTGCGGATCGGCGCGCTCGCCATCGACCCGGTCCGCCGTACCGTCGAGCTCGACGGACGCCAAGTGGTGTGCACGCCCGGGGAGTTCGAGATCCTCGCGGCGATGGCCGCCGAACCGGAGCGGGTCTTCACCCGGCGCCAACTCCTCGCCCTGACACGGGGGTTCGACCGCTACATCACCGAGCGCACGATCGACGTCCATGTCCTCAACCTGCGCAAGAAGATAGAGGCGGTCCCTCGCCGACCGGCCTATCTGCAGACCGTGTACGGCGTCGGCTACAAGCTCATGGACGGACGTCGTGCGCGCTGAACCGGAGTTGGGAGCCGAGCAAGGCGACGGTACGAAGGACAGGGCACGCGTCCGGGCCAAAGTCCCCCTGCACAGAAGCCTGTTGGTCCGCCTCCTCGCCACCTCCGTGATGATCGCCGTGTGCTCGGTCGCCGCCACCGCCTGGCTGGCCGCCCGCACCACCAGCAGCGCCATCCAGCAGGAACAGGGCCAACTCCTGTCCTCCGACACCGACATCTACGACACGCTGGTCGGCTACGCCGCCGCCCACCCGAACTGGAACGGCGTCGCCCCCACCCTGCGCCGCCTCGCCGAGCGGACCGGCCGCCGTATCACCCTGACCACGCAGAGCCGCCGTACCATCGCCACCTCGTCGACCACCACCGCCGCTGCCGCCCTCCCCACCCGGGCGTCCGCGGTCGTCGACCCGCTGCACACCGACCCGGCGCTGCTGCCGGACGCCGGGGCGAACCGCATCGACCCTCGTGCCGTCGGCCCGTACCGGCTGACCGCCGCCGAGCGTAAGAGCTTGTCCGGCCAGGCGCACAAACTCCTCGCCTGTCTGGGCGGCCCGGGCGGTGGCGCCACACTCGTCGTCGGGCCCAGCGGCCGCCCTTCCATCAAGATCACCAACAGTGCCCTGGGCGGAGTCTCAGGTGATCGCGGCTGTGGCCTGGACGGACTCGCCTTTCCCGTCGCGAGCGAGCGCGAGCCGTTGGGCCGGCTCATCACCATGGTCGACGACTGTCTGCGGCGCCGGCACCTGGAGCCCGTGAAGTTCGGCGTCGACTTCGTCCTCGTCTACGGCGGCCCGCCCGCCCAGACCTGCCTGGACACCGCCCGCCGCGACCAGCTCACCCCCTACGTCGCACCGGCCGCCCTCCTCTTCGTCGCCACCCCGGCCGGCTCGACCGCCGCCCCCGCGTTCCACTTCACGTCCGCCAACACCACCCGTATCGCCGGCGTCGCCGGGCTGGTGCTGCTGGTGACCGTGGCCGTCACCGTCGTCGTCGGCACCCGACTTGTCAGGCCGCTGCGCGCCCTGGCCGACGCGGCCCGCCGCCCCGTGGAGGAACACCGACGTGTACCGGTCACCACCAACGACGAGATCGGCTTTCTCGCCGCCGCCTTCAACGACCTCACCCAGCGCCGCGAACGCATGGAGGGTCAGCGCAAGGCGATGGTCAGCGACGTCGCCCACGAACTGCGCACCCCGCTCAGCACCATCCGCGGCTGGCTCGAAGCCGTGCAGGACGGCATCGCCACCTCCGACCAGGCGCTCGTGGACTCCCTCCTCGAAGAGGCGCTGCTGCTCCAGCACATCGTCGACGACCTCCAGGACCTCGCGGAGGCCGACGCGGGCCAGCTGCGCATCCACCCCGAACCCCTCCTCGTACGCGACCTCCTCGACCACGTCGCCACCGCCCACCTCGGCCGCGCCGAGACCGCGGACGTCACCCTCACCACCCGGACGGGCGGCGACCTGGAGCTGTCCGGCGATCCCGTACGGCTGCGGCAGGTCATCGGCAACCTGGTCTCCAACGCGATACGGCACACCCCACCCGGCGGCACCGTCACCCTGCGCGCCCACCGGACGGCAGGCCACGTCACGATCGAGGTCACCGACACCGGCTCCGGCATCCCCGCCGAGGATCTGCCCCGGGTCTTCGACCGCTTCTGGCGCGCGGAGAAGTCACGCAGCCGGCGCACCGGCGGGAGCGGTCTGGGCCTCGCCATCGTGCGCAGGCTGACCGAGGCACACGGCGGGACGGTGACGGTGACCAGCGCGGTCGGCGCCGGCACGGTCTTCACCGTCCGCCTTCCCGCGTGACCTACTCGGCGGCAGGCGGCAGGCGCATCCCCGCGAGGTCCGCCGGGACCGGGGTGTCCGGGCGGAAGAACGGTTCCGAGGGTCCGTCCTGGGCGTTGGCGGGGGCGTCCGTGAGCCGGAACCGGTCGCGCAGCCGGCCGTAGAAATCCGTCGGGCGCAGGCGGACGAGGCGGACGCGCTGGGGGGCGCGGAAGACGCCGATCCAGTCGCCGGGGTCCAGGACGCCGCGGAGTTGGCCGTCGACGGTGACGATGGCCTGGCCGGAGTGGGGCAGGACGCGCAGGCCGACGGGCTCGTCGGGGGCGGCGATCACGCTACGGTTGAACGTCATGTGCGGGGCGATCGGGGTGAAGACGACGGCGTCCATGTGGGGCGAGAGGACCGGTCCACCGGCGGCGAAGCTGTAGGCCGTGGAGCCGGTCGGGGTGGCGACGGCGAGCGCGTCGGCGGAGTAGGTCGCCAGCAGTCGTCCGGCGAGGTAGACGCCGACGCCGACCTGCCGGTCGCGGGCGAGTTTCTCCAGGACGACGTCGTTGAGCGCGGTGACGTCCAGCGCGCAGCCCCAGCCCCCGCCCTCCGTGGTCTCGGGCCGGACCCGCGGCGGCGGCAGGGCGGGACCGCGGCCGTAGCGCAGCAGGGCCTCCATCTCCTCGGGGATGTCCAGCGGTCGGGAGGCGCGCATGGTCAGCGTCATGCGCTCCTCGACGATGGCCCGCCCCTCGTGCACGGCGTCGAGGGCCTCGTCGATGTCGCAGGCCGGGACCTCGGTGAGGAAGCCGACCTTGCCGAGGTCGACGCCGAGGACGTCGGCCCCGCTCTTGACGGCGATGCGGGCGCCGCGCAGGAAGGTGCCGTCGCCGCCGAGGGTGACGACGAGGTCGGGGTTGCCCGCGGCCTCGGCCTCCTCGCGTCCGGTACGGCGGTGGTGGTCCTTGGCCCACACGTCGATCTCCGTGCAGCGGACGTCGTGCGCCTCGCTCCAGGCGTGCACGGCGGCCGCCGCGTCCCGGGCGGTCTCGCGTCCCTGGTGGACGACGAGACCGATACGGCGTACGGGCATGGGCTCCTCCGTGGAATGCGGTGAGGGGTCAGCGGGTGCGGAGTCGGGCGGCCGGTGCGGGGCGTTCGTCGGGCGGGACCAGGCTGAGCACGATCTTCCCGCGCGTGCGCCGCCGCTGCACCTGCCGGTAGGCCTCCTGGACCTGTTCCAGCGGGTAGACCTGGCTGACGGTGACGGCAAGCTGTCCCTTGGAGACCAGTTCGGCCAGTTCCGCGACCAGTTGAGGGGTGAAGACGTCCTCCTGAGCCCTGCTGCTGCGGACGCCGTAGCGGGCTGCGGCCCGGCCGTCGGCGAGGGTGTTGATCCGGTGCGGGGGCACGCCCAGCGTGATGGCGATGTCGACGTTGCCCTGGCCGAGGGTGTCGACGAACGCGTCGATCCCGTCGGGTGCCGCGGCCTTCAGCTGCTCGGCGAGGCCGGGGCCGTGTTCGAAAGGGACGACACCGACCGAGCGCAGGAAGTCGGCGTTGTGCGGTCCGGCGGTTCCGATGACCGTCGCGCCGCGCAGCCGCGCGAGCTGCACGGCGAGGGAGCCGACCCCGCCGGCCGCGCCGGACACCACGACCGTGTCCCCGGCTTCTGGCTCTACGGCGTCGACGGCGGCCCATGCCGTCACCCCGGCCGCGGACAGGGGCGCCGCGGCTTCCCGGCTGATGTCGGCGGGCTTGGGGGCGAGGAGGTCGGCGGGCGAGACGGCGTAGTCGGCCTGCGCCGCGCGGCAGGTAGCCGATGACCTCGTCGCCGACGGCGAAATCGCTTACCCCGTCGCCGAGTTCGGCCACCCAGCCGGCGAAGTCGTTGCCCTGTCCCTCGGGGAACACGGCCGGCCGCATGTCCGCGAAGACACCCTGCCGGATGCCGGCCTCGCCGGGATTGACCCCGGCGACGACGACCCGGACGAGGACTTCCCCGGGGCCCGCGTCGGGTCGCGGCACCTTGACGACCTCCAGCACCTCCGGGCCGCCGTAGCGCGAGAATGTCACTGCTCGGGGCATGGTCGACTCTCCCGTGTCCAGAGGTTCCGGTGGCTGGCAGAAGGTTCCGCAGGCTTACAGAAGGTACTGCCACTTGGTCGTGCGGTCCTTGAGATCGACGGTCGGGACGCCCGGACAGGTGCCGATGTCGACGACGGTGGCCGCCAAGTCCGCCGTCGGGACGGAGACGACGCACGCACACGGTCTTCGCCTCCGCGTACGACCAGATCGGCGGCCCGTTCTTCTACCGGTACGGTCGGCCCGGGGAGCTGTAAGTACGGGGCGGGCGGGGGCAGTTCAGGGTGCCGAGCGCGTCGGCCTGCTCACCCGCACTGATACGAACCGCGCGTCACACCACCCGCCGCCCGCGTCGCCTTGACCTTGTTGCAACGTCAGGGTCTCTACTGAGCTCATGCGCATCGGCGAGATCGCCGCCCTGGTCGGGGTCACCCCTCGGGCCGTGCGGCACTACCACCACCTCGGGCTGCTGCCCGAACCCGTACGGCGGAGCAACGGCTATCGCGAGTACGGCATCCTGGACGCCGTCCTGCTGGCCCGGATCCGGCGTCTGACCGAGCTGGGCCTCGGCCTCGACGAAGTGCGTGACGTCCTCGCGGACGACGAGGGCCGCGAACTGGTGGACGTCCTCCAGGAGTTGGACGAGGATCTCGGCCGGCAGGAAGCGGTCGTCCGGAACCGGCGCCAACGGCTCGCCGCGCTGCTGGCCGAGGCGCGGTGCGGGCGGCTGACCTCCGAAGCGCCACTGTCGCCGGAACTCACCGAGCTGCTGGCGGGCCTCGGCGAGCTGCCCGACTCCCCCATGGCCGTGAAGGACCGCGAGATCCTGGCCCTCCTCGACACGGTGGCCCCCGAGGCGGACCGGGTCCGGTTGATGGAGACGCTGCGGGGAATGGCGGAGCACGCCGGCGAGATGTACGGCCTGCTGGACGCCCTCGCCGACAAGGATCCGGACGACCCCGGGGTGACCCGCGCCGCCGCCGCGCTGGCGGCCCTCCTACCCGACGACCTGGCCGCGCAATTCCCCGACAAGTCCGACGACGGTCTCACCGACGCCCTCTTCGCGGACCTGGCACCGGCCCAGTCGGCGGCGGTGCGCCGCGCGATCGAACTCGCGAAGCACCGACAGTCCGCGAAGCACGGCCAGGAAGCTCCGTCCTACCGACGGGAAGACCCGTCATGACGAGGGCGTCGGAGATCCAGACGCCCCTCCCCCAGCCCGAAGCCCCCGCGCGAGGACCAGCCCTGCGCACGCTGCGCGCCGTCGCGGTACCCGCCCAACTCGTCCTGGTCGTCTGCCTGTTCAGCGGAGTTCCGGTGCCCGCCGCCGTTCTGCTCGGTGGCAAGCTGCTCCTGCTGGTGCTCCTGGTGGTGCTCCTCGGCGCCGAGGTCTACGTCTGGCTGCGGCTACGGCGGCTCGGGCTGCCCCGGCGGCAAGCGCTCGCGCGGCTCGTGCCCGAGCGTGTGGTGCGGTACGTGGCGCACGAGGTGCGGATCCTGGCGAGCCTGGCCCGGTGGATCGCACGCCGTCCGCACGGTGTCGGCGAGGCCGACGGGGTCTTCCCGCACGCCCGTGACCAGGCCGCCATGATGTACGGCCTCACGTTCGTGTGCGTGGCCGAGACGGTCGCCCTGTCGTTCCTGCTCGCCAGGTGGCCCGTCGTCCACGCCGTCCTCCTGGTCGTCGACGTCTACACCGTCCTGTTCGTCCTCGGCATGCACGCGGCCGCCGTCACCCGGCCGCACGTCCTCGCCGGAGATGTCCTGCGCGTCCGGCAGGCGGCCCACGTCGACATCCGCATCCCTGTCGCCCTGATCGCCTCCATCCGGCGCCAGTCGCTGTTCACGCACACGAAGAAGGGCGCCGAACTGAACCTCCCCGTCGGCTCCCAGACCTCCCTCACCCTCGGACTGACCGAGCCGGTCAACGCGCCTAGGCTCCTCGGCGCACCTCGCCCGGTACGGGTGATCAGGCTGCACGCCGACGATCCGAAGTCCCTCTACGACGCCGTCACCAGGGCCCGAACCACACCCGCACCCGCGTCTCAGGACGCCGACTGAATGTCCCCCCGCGTGGACGCCGCGATCGTGTCCCGGTGGGCGAAGTCGCCCGGGGGGATGCCGGGATGGTGGCCGAGCGGGGTCGACGGGACCGTCACCGAAGGGCCGAGGGTGAGGCGGGAGACGATGCGGTAGCGATCGCCGCGGTAGATCGAGTGGACGTATTCGACGGGCCGGCCCGTGGTGTCCGACGTCAGCCGCTCGAAGAGCAGGGCCGGGGAGAGTTCGGGGACGTCGAGGAGTTCGGCCTCGGCCCGGGTGACGACGGTCGGCTCGATCGCCTGGACCGCCTCCTGGACGTGTACGCCGTGCTGTTCCCGCAGGTGTTCGTACAGGTCACCGGCCTCCAACTCCCGTGCGGACAGGGTCGGTACGAGGTCGGCCCTGATGTGCAGGTGCTCGATGGCCATCGGGGCGCCGTCGACCAGGCGCAGCCGGGCCACGTACACGATCTCGGCCGCGGGCGAGAGGCGCAGCCGGCGGCCCACGCGGGCGCCGGCCGGGATGGTGGTGAACTCCAGCAGGCGGCTCGACCAGGCGCCGGATGCCTGAGGAGCCGTCATGGCCTGTTCGCCGGAGACGAGTTCCTGGGTGATCTTCTCGGGCGCCACGAACATGCCGCGCCCGTGCTCCCGCACCAGCAGCCCCGCGGCGACGAGTTCGTCCACCGCCGCACGCAAGGTCGGGCGGGACACGCCGAGTTGGGCACAGAGGACGCGCTCGGAGGGGATCGCGTCCCCCGGGTGGTGCGACTCGACGAGGTCGAGGATGAAGTCGCGGACCCGCTCCCGTTTGAGTACCGCACCTGGCGCGTCGGCCTTCATGTCGCACTCCTCATGCGCGGAGCCCCCTGGTTGACCACCTGACCAGTTGACCAACGGCAGCCCGCAATCGCCCTGCTGACCCGGGCAGTGTAACCACCACCGGGCGGTGATCCTTTCGGTCCGTCCCGACCCGCACGCCAAGTCCCCTTGTGGCAGGAGGGGTTGACGCCCGCATTGGTCTATGCCACCTTCATCCCCACATCGAGAGGTGAGCTGTCCAGTGAGCTTCACTGGTCAGGTGGTCAGGTGTCCGTTCGTGCATACCCACAGGCGAACCTCCCCCACAC